>NZ_WUDQ01001000.1:0-695 GCF_009827695.1 Paenibacillus sp. OT2-17
ACAGGTTCGGAAATGTGCTGCGGAAATACGGTATTGGTAAAGGGGAGCGGGTATTTATTTTCATGCCCCGTTCACCCGAGCTGGTTATTAGTTTACTTGGTGTTCTAAAGGTAGGAGCTGTTGTCGGTCCATTGTTTGAGGCGTTTATGGAAACTGCGGTTAAGGATCGATTGGAGGATAGTGGGGCGGTGGCATTAGTGACCACACCTGCGCTTCTGTCACGGGTAAAACGTGAAGAGCTTCCTGAGCTGCGACATATTTTTGTGGTTGGTGATATGGATGCACGCGAGCAGGGAATTATCGATTTCGAGACAGAAATGCTTATGTCCTCAGAGGAACTTGAGCCAGAATGGTTGAATCGTGAAGATGGATTAATTATTCACTATACATCAGGCTCAACAGGCAAGCCCAAAGGCGTGTATCATGTGCAAAATGCGATGATTCAGCATTACTATACTGGCAAAATGGTGCTGGATTTGCGGGAAGATGATGTGTATTGGTGTACTGCTGATCCTGGATGGGTCACGGGAACATCATACGGTATTTTTGCTCCATGGCTAAATGGAGCGACGAATGTCATTCGTGGGGGGCGTTTCAGCCCGGAAGACTGGTACCGCACGATTGAGCGTCACGAAGTGACCATATGGTATAGTGCCCCTACAGCGTTTCGGATGCTGATGAGCGCAGGGGAGCAG
>NZ_WUDQ01001001.1:0-695 GCF_009827695.1 Paenibacillus sp. OT2-17
CAAAGCTGTCGAGTTGTATAGGTACATGGCTAAAGCCGCACCTTTACATTGTCCTATCACCGCTTTGACGGGAATGACCGATAACACGGTGACCTTACAAGATGCGGAGGCATGGGCACACCATACGGAACAGCAATTTCGTATGTTTACCTTTCAGGGAGGACACTTTTTTATTCATGATGAAGTGGAACGGATTACGCACATCATCAATGAGACCTTGGAGCAGAGTACGGTAACAAGTAGCATACAACAATAAAAATAAGAGGTGATTTTTAGTGACAGTAGGTGTATTGGCACATTTGTTTGGCATGTTGCCTTATCGTGAATTGGCTGCAAAGGTAGGCGCAGCGGGCTTTACTCATGTTCAGCTGGCTCCGTGGAGAGCGATCAGTGATGTGGATTTTAATAAACCGGGTAAGTTCAATCCGGGATTGGCACTGTCTATCGCAGAAGAATTTCGTAAGCATGGTGTATCCATATCGGTGCTCGGGTGCTATTTACATTTTTTTATACAGGATGAGGAATTGCTGCGTGAAAATGTAGAGCGCTTCAAAGAGCTGATCCGATATGCGGGTCTGTTAGGAGCACCAATGGTTGCAGCCGAAGTCGGACGTAATGAGGATGGTACCGCCTATACGGAACGTGACTGGAGAGTTGTAAGGGAAGTAGTGCGTGAATTAGCAGATGAAGCGGAG
>NZ_WUDQ01001002.1:0-694 GCF_009827695.1 Paenibacillus sp. OT2-17
GACGGACGGGGCAACGGAAACCGCTGCGAGGTTTACTGCACTCCAGCGCCGTACTCCCCGGTTGCTGTGCGCACGGCTACCGCTGGTCAGCTACGAGCTGGAATGCCTGATGCAGGCTATTTTGAGCCGTCTTGAACAGAATGGAGGGGACAGGGGAGCATGAAGCAATGGGCTTTGTTGAAACCAGGTTGGCAAAAGCTGATCCTGTACCTGATCGTTCTGGGTGTGACATTGTTCTTGGCCGCTGTGCTTCAATGGTTTGTTGTGCGGCAATTCAGTGGTCACTTGGCGGAGATTCAGAACGAGCAGCTCCAGTATGAGGTACAGGAACTTTCCAGCAGCATAACCGCGCGTTATGCCGCATGGCAGACTGAACTGAAGGAGCTGTCGTCCAGTCTGGGCAGAGATATGCTGAATCAGGGAACACGCCAGTATCCTGAAGGGTTTAAGCGTGAAAGCGGCGGGGCCTTTTATGTGCTGGATGAGCAGTATCGTGTGATGGTCGGACGAGACAATCGTGAGATGAAAAGTGCGGTCCAGCAGATTAAATGGCTGCAAAATGGTTGTGCAGTAAGCTCTTTTGTGACAGAGGATCATCAGCCTGCCCAGTATATAGCATGCAGGATTCAAGGAGCGCAGATGGGCGGTTTTATGGTGCGCACGGTTGACGCTGATATGCTCAGCGGGATTATTA
>NZ_WUDQ01001003.1:0-687 GCF_009827695.1 Paenibacillus sp. OT2-17
TTTTGCGATAGTTCTTCAATTTGCTCCTCGCGAATGAGACGAGCCAGCACATCCTCATCCCGGGAAGGGAGCTGTACAAGGGATTGTGCGACGTCTATAAGCTCTGCGGGTCGTCTGTCCTGTTTGCGCTTAATATCCAGCGCTTTGTGGAGCGCAATTCGGCTCAGCCACGTTTTAAAACCTTCGTTCCGGTACTGGGGGAGAGACTTGTACACCTGAACGAATGCCTCCTGCGCGGCATCTTCTGCTTCCTTGCTGTCATGCAGTACCGAATAGGCGACATGAAATACATGCTTGCTGTACAGCTCTACGATCTCACGGAACGCCTGCCGGTCACCGGACCGTATTCGTTCAATGATTCTCTCTATATCAATGACGCTCTCCCCCTTCCCAATACTATAGACGCCAGGAAATTTTCTTCCCCTGCATATTTCAAAAAAATATTTAAAAAGGACACACCCTCCTGACGGAATGGTGTGTCCTCTATCATTAAAGCCTATTTACTCGCTTTCATTTCGGCTTAGTTCACGCGCACAGGCGATATTCCAGATTGTTCTCATTGCACATTAGCCAATTTGCAGTGACAACCTCGATACATAAGTATACTGCTTAGCCTAAAAGGCTTAGACCGATATATCAATTGCGTCCGCCACCACGGAATCGCTGGGCGTATTCTTTGGCATCCTG
>NZ_WUDQ01001004.1:0-687 GCF_009827695.1 Paenibacillus sp. OT2-17
AGCTCGCCAGTTGTAGCAGTCGTACCGGGAACTGGTTCAGACGGTAATCCCGGCGATAGGCCGCAGCCGTATTCACCAAGCTGCGATGCTCAATCATGACGCCCTTCGGACGTCCCGTTGTACCGGAGGTGTAGATCACGTACGCCAGATCCTGCGGTTCGTTGATATGCTCGATATCGGTGGTGTCTCCGGTATACAGCGACTCATCGTCCAGCGCCAGCACGGTATGCAGACGCAAGTTCGATACGGATTCGGATGCTGCTTCGCTATTAGATGGCGAATCTGCTGTTCCATTCAGATTTCCATGGAGAGTACCTGATTCCATCGTTTCAGCGCCAGCCGCTGTTTGCAACTCGCCTTCAGACTGCCCTCCGGTCGAGGCCTGTCGGCTTTCATCCAGCCAGACCTGTGCACGCTCCTGCAAGCCCGTTTGGGTCAACAGCACCGTCGCACCACTGTCCTCCAGCATGAAACGAATACGTTCGGACGGATAGTCCGCATCCAGCGGCACATAGGCGCCTCCAGCTTTCCACACGGCCAATACGCCGACCAGCATGTCGACCGAACGTTCACTCAAAATGCCGACAATCGACTCGCGGCCAATACCTTCATTTCGCAGTCTGCGCGCCAATTGGTTCGCACGCTCGTTCAGTGTGCGGTACGTAAGCTGCTGCTCCTCGTACACCA
>NZ_WUDQ01001005.1:0-687 GCF_009827695.1 Paenibacillus sp. OT2-17
TTTTTAGAAGGAATATTCGAAGAAGATACAGGCTGAACTCCGTTCAGTCGTCCCGCATAAGCCGAAGCACCCGCATGGTTAATTTGTACAGAAACACAGGCTCCATAAGAGTGCAGGGCTTCTGTTAATCTAAACAGTCCGGGAATAAACTGGTCGTTATCCATACGCAACTGGGTTGTTCCGTTTGTACCCATCGGGAAATCCAGACAAACATTTTCTACTGTTATCAAGCCGGTACCACCTTTGGCCCGTTGCACGTAATAGTCAATATGATCCTGAACAAAGCTTCCGTCCATGGCAGCAAAGTTAGTTCCCATCGGGGGCATAACAATCCGATTTTTCAAGGTCATGCGTCGTATGGTTAGAGGTTCAAAGATAGCAGGATAGTGGTTCATTGTTCTTCCTCCTTGCGAGTTTACAAATTTCATGTTCAAGCTTCCATTAAAGCATTCTCATATGTGATTTTTTTCACTTTTGGGAATATCGAGATGTTATTTAGTACGATCATTCCTTATGATTTGATTTTATATCATCTAATTCATAAATTCTAATGCTATTTTATGTAGTGAATCATAGTTTCAGTCTATGGATTAACTGGATTGAGACATAAAAAAAGAACAAACCTGTGAGGAATGTCCCTTTTGTGTGAAAAAATCATGCTTATATTCCGGACCACCTACCGATCCG
>NZ_WUDQ01001006.1:0-683 GCF_009827695.1 Paenibacillus sp. OT2-17
CATCTTCCTTGCGCATCAGATGCTCCCCCACCAGGATACCGTGTGCACCTACCGAATGCAGATACTTAACATCTTCCGGTCCCGCAATTCCGCTCTCACTGATGAACGTAATCCCTTTAGGAATTAGTGAGATCAGCTCCTCTGTCGTCTGGAGACGAGTCTCGAATGTCCGCAGATTTCGGTTATTTACACCAATCAAGGTTGCTGTCCCCAGCTCCAGCACCGCTTTAAGCTCCTCGCTGTCATGCACCTCTACCAATGCGTCCAGCCCGAGGTCCTTGGCGATCTGTAAAAAGGACCCTAATACACGCGGTTCCAGGATAGCGGCAATCAACAGCACCGCATCCGCTCCCAGCAGACGAGCTTCATATATTTGCTGTTCATCAATGATAAAATCCTTTCGCAGCAGCGGAATCTTCACCTGATCGCGAATTTGCTGTAAATATTCAGGGCTCCCCTGAAAATACGTCACATCTGTCAGTACAGAAATGCAATCCGCTCCTGCTCCCTCATATGCACGTGCAATGTCCACCGCATGGAAATCCGGTCGAATCAACCCTTTGGATGGGGAAGCCTTCTTCACCTCAGCAATCAGTCCGAGCGGACGGTTGCGTCCGCTCGCGATCGCATTTTCGAATCCTCTCGTCGCAGGTAAATCAGCAATTAATCGTTCAGCTTCACTT
>NZ_WUDQ01001007.1:0-683 GCF_009827695.1 Paenibacillus sp. OT2-17
GACATAAGGCATAACTACACCAAGATGGCCACTCTTGCTTCGGGCAAAGTTACGGGCCAGCGCACTAGGAACATATCCAAGCTGATTAGCTGCGTCCAGAACCCTTCTCCGCGTATCCTCTTTGATAGGACCTACTGCATTTAAGACCCGGGATACCGTCGCTTCAGACACGCCGGAAAGTTCTGCTACTTCCTTGCGCGAAACGATATTACCCACCTCCAAATCATTTTATGTACGCGCGTACATTTTCTCATGCAGCCATACCTCTGTCAATCCCAAAAAGCGTGCTTCAAAGATGAATAAGCTCATTTCACTACTAAAAGGACATTGTCTCGCGTTCCCTGCTTGCCAGCAGATTGAACGGAATATCCCAGCCCCAGCAGTCGGTGCCGCGAACAAATAAATGTTTATTAACTATTGCGCTAACGGATACGAAAGTTCAATAAAATAGCGGCAGTTCTAGGACTTTATTTCCTCGTCCATGACTGCCGCTATTTCGATTTTTGGGATGATTTTAATGCTATTTTACCAGCAGCGAGTTAATGAACATTGGACTTATACTCACTCCGCCTCACAAGGCGGGACAGAATTTTAATATTGCGGAGAAATACGATTTCTCATCTAATTATTTACTTTAACAAAAGAGATTTCCTCATGATTGGGATATGACTTGAAGAATTAGA
>NZ_WUDQ01001008.1:0-682 GCF_009827695.1 Paenibacillus sp. OT2-17
GATGCGGGTATTCGCTCACCCAGTGACGCGGCAATGGCTATGCAGTTGGGGGCAGATGCTGTTTTGTTGAACACAGCCGTATCAGGAGCGAAGAACCCAGTAAAAATGGCTGAGGCCATGAAACTGGCTGTTCGTGCTGGAAGATATGGTTTTGAGGCGGGGATGATTCCTGTAAAACGTTACGCTTCAGCGAGCAGTCCGACAGAAGGCATGATTCAGGCATGAAGGTATCTGACAAATCCGGTGCAGGAGGAACACATCCAAGTGACCGTTATTCCAGACAAGAAAGATTCACACCCTTTGGACCGACAGGACAACGTCGGCTTGCTTCCTCTCACGTATTAATCATAGGTGTTGGAGCGCTAGGCACAGGTATTGCGGAAACACTTGTTCGCGGGGGCGTAGGTACAGTGAGCCTCGTAGACCGGGACTATGTGGAATGGAGCAATTTGCAGCGCCAACAGCTTTTTCAGGAAAGTGATGCTGCGCAAAGATGTCCCAAAGCAGTAGCTGCTCAGCGAAGATTAAAGGATATTAATTCGGAAACGGTTATACATGCACATGTACTGGATGTTAGGGTGGAAGAGCTGGAAGAGTTGATCCAGGGGGTAGATCTCATAATGGATGCAACCGATAATTTCGATACCCGACTTCTTATGAATGACATGGCACTAAAGCATCG
>NZ_WUDQ01001009.1:0-674 GCF_009827695.1 Paenibacillus sp. OT2-17
CTTGTCATTCGAAATGGCAAAGGAGAACGGCAGGTACTTGTAAAACGAAGCTGAATCAATTTTATTTGGATGGGAGATAAAAATGTATTTAATTTAATGATTCGGTGTAGCAAATGACGTGCTTTATAACTCTGGGATTAAAACAAATAATCAACAAAAGCCTATAATCCCTTGGCGGAGCCAAGGGATTATAGCTTGGTGAGCGCACATTAATGAAGAAATAATGACTTCTAACCTTAGTCAGAGAAAGGTTTCATGATATTGTTTAATATTCAGCTGAAGGGTATGCCTTTTTTGCTAATCGAGAAGAAGGTTCGTTCCGGGTAAAGCATGAGATTTTACGTGAAGTTCTAACCACATAACATCGTTGTTTTTCTCATTCTGATCTTGATCATCATGCAGTTTTACTCGGTTCCACACCTCTCATTATTATGACGAATGTTTACCTAGGGGTAGCAAGAGGAGTGCTTGGTAGCTTTATTACAGGTATGCCAATCGGCTTTGCCATCCCCAGCTCGAGGCTTTATAGATACGGGTTATTTAATCCTCTCACCAGGTTGTGGCAGTCTTTTCAAGATGTTCGGGCTCCGCACTTGAAATCATGGACATGTAGTAAGTGAAGCTGACAAAGCACACTGCCCCTGCCATAAGTATTTCGATAGCTGGACGATATT
>NZ_WUDQ01000100.1:0-10651 GCF_009827695.1 Paenibacillus sp. OT2-17
TCCCAGTCAAAAATGACTGCGGCCTCCGCCGGTACCGATGTACCGATAACCTCCTCCAGTTTTTCCAGCGCATTACCGACCTCTGTCACATCTCCAAATACACGAGTGTGCTCATGTCCGACATGATCGACAACCGCACCATGCAGCTTTTCACTCGAACCGCGGCTTTTCCGCCACTGAAAATATTGAACGGTGTCTGACCCGTGTGCCACAGCCTGTAAAGACGATAGCAGATGCATTCCTGGTCGCTTCAGCTTGCTTACGTCTTGCCGGTTCGTCAAACTCGGCGTACTCTCCATGAGCATCCAAGGCTTGCCTCCCTTGATTGAACGAATAATATCGTGCATCATGGCCACTTTAGCAGCCTGACGGCTATCATCTCCCTCACGGTCATGCCACGTTGGGTAACTATCCCAGGATATAACATCGAGCAGATCAGCAAACTTCCAGTAATTCAATCCTTCAAAAAACTCCATTAAATTGGTTGTGACCGGAATTGCTGGATTTGCAGCCTTGAGCGGCACAATCTCATGTTTGATAAAATCTGCGGTCTGATCGGTCACAAACCGTCTCCAGTCCAAATTCAGGGCATGGACCTGTGTTTCACCGTGAGGTGCCGGGGACTCAACTTGGCTCCAATCTGTAATCGTATGACTCCAAAAGGTTGTCCACCATGCGTGATTAAGCTTGTCCAGCGTACCGTATTTATCCTCGACCCAAGCACGAAATGCCTCCTGACAATAATCACAGTGGCAATCTCCACCAAATTCATTGGAAATATGCCAGCCAATCACAGCCGGATGGTTAGCATAACGCTCGGCCAGCTTCGTATTCATGATACGTACTTTTTCCCGGTAAACAGGCGATGTAGAACAGTGATTATGGCGAAACCCGTGCAGGTTACGGACACGGTTAGCCTCCACACGCAGCACCTCAGGATATTTTTGTGACATCCAGGCTGGTCTTGCTCCACTAGGAGTGGCCAAAAAAGCATAGATTCCGTTCTCAGCAAACGAATCCAGAATACGATCCAGCCACTCAAACGTAAATACACCTTCCTCAGGCTCCAATGAAACCCATGAGAAAATACCGACAGACATCACGTTGCATTTGGCTAGTTTCATTAGACGGATATCCTCCGCTAACACGTCAGGGTAATGCTGCCATTGCTCCGGGTTATAGTCCGCGCCATGCAGCATACGTGGAACTCGCTCACTAATGGGAGGGTACTTGATTATGTTTTGATTCGTCACTACAAATCATCTCCTTCTATGAATTCTGTTACTCTTTGACGGAACCTAGCGTCATACCTTTAACAAAATACTTTTGTAAAAATGGATATACAATGAGAATAGGCGCTGCACCAATGAAAATTTGCGCAGCATTAACCGTCGTTTGAGAAAGTAATTCCATCTCTTTGGGACTCATGCTCATGGAACTCATGTCCTTCTGAATAATTACAGTTTGCAGGAACGTCGCCAGCGGATAGTCCTTTGCATTGCTCAAATAGAGCAGACCGTCAAACCAGGAGTTCCAATGAAATACCATACTAAACAGCGCAATCGTGGCAATGGAAGGCAGGGATATCGGTAAAAAGATACTAAACAATGTCCGAAAATGTCCTGCTCCGTCGATCAATGCGGCCTCTTCCATCTCTTTAGGAATTCCTCTAAAAAAGTTCAACATAAGGATGACCAGAAATGTGTTGACCGCTCCTGGCAAAACAAGTACCCAGAAGCTGTCCATAAGATGGATCTTTTGAATAACCATATAGAATGGAACCAGACCACCGTTAAAAATCATGCTGAATACAAACAACCATGAATATACGTTTCTGCTACGGAACACAGATGTTTCCTTTGAAAGTGGATAAGCAGCTAAAAAGGTAATAAGCAATGTTAAGCCGGTTCCCAATACAGTCCGACAGACAGAAATCCAGATAGAGTGCAGAAAAATCGGGTTATTCATCGTCTTCTTATAGGCTTCTAATGAAAATTGCACAGGCCACAGCCCAACCAGATTGGCATCTGCTGCTGATTTAGCACTAAATGATACCGCCAACACATGAATCAGCGGAACGATACACATGATGGACAAAATCACAAGCAAGCAAATGTTAAACACATTGAAGATGCGATATGGCGTTGTTTTATGATACATGACTCTCCCTCTTTCAGCCTCGTGGAATCAAAATATGCGGTAACCTGCCCATTTGTAAGCAAGTCGATAAGATATCAGAATGAGAATCATACTGATAACGGATTTGAACAAGCCGATTGCGGTGGCAAAGCCCATTTCCCCATTGATTAACGCTGTCCGGTAGACGAATGTATCAATAATATCGCCTTTTTGGTAAACCAGCGGATTATAAAGGTTGAAAATCTGGTCAAAACCGGCATTCAGTACATTGCCAAGTGCAAGCGTTCCAACAACGACTACCATCGGAATTAACGAAGGTACAGTGATGTGCAGCGTCTGTCTCCAGCGGCTCGCTCCATCCATTTCAGAAGCCTCATACAACGAAGGATTAATACCCGCCAGTGCAGCAAGAAATACGATGGTGTTGTATCCGAACTCCTTCCATATATCCGATACAATGACAGTAAACCGAAACCAGTTATTTTCTCCCAAAAAAAAGATAGGCTGGATCACGAAACTACCGAGAATACGATTCATAAATCCATCTGTAGCCAACAGGTCAATCAGAATTCCGCCCAAGATGACCCACGAAAGAAAGTGTGGCAGATAAACCAGTGTCTGAATGGATCGCTGAAGGCCGACCTTGCGAATTTCATTCAGCAGTATAGCAAAAACAAACGGAACCACCAGATTGAAAAACATCTTTAACACAGCAATAATTAGTGTATTCCAGACGACTTGAAGACTGTCCTCCCGTTGAAACAAAAAGCGGAAGTTATCCAGTCCAACCCACTCGGAACCAGTTATGCCTAGCCAAGGTTTGTAATTTTGAAAGGCCATCACGATGCCGCCCATCGGAATGTAGCTGAATACAATTAAGAAAATGATGGCTGGCAGCAGCATGATATGAAATGGCCACGTACGTTGCAGACTTCTCATTGCAGTTCCTCCTGTAACTCTCATGGTATACTTCAATTATAAAAGCGTTTTCGCTGTCCCAACAGTTCAAAAAACCAACATACATGGCACAAAAGCAATCATTTTTTAAGTTCGCCAAACGAATGAAATTTTTTTTCACACACATCATAATAGCGCATTCATTTCTACTCAATCCTGATAAAGCTGTAGTAAAAAGGCTGTCCACCTTGGGACAGCCCTCCTAACTATTACAACATCATGATTTTACTTTTCGACGCTTTTATACCATTCGTTTACTTCATTTGTAATTTGTTCGCCACCAGCTGTTTTCCACGTCTGTACAAAGGTATCAAAAGCAGAGATCGGCTGCTTGCCATAAATAATTTCATTGAAGGTCTGACTTTCAATCTTATCCAGATAGTCCTTTTTAGCCTTCATGGTTGGCGTAGTAGGGCCCGTGAACTGATCTTTCATGGAGATATCCTTCTGTTCCATAAGCACTTTGGCAGCTGCAGGAGTATCTTTCCCGTAATTCACCATTACATCTTTCTCCAGACGGGTCTTCGCTTCTGCGCCGTTAGCCAAACTTAACAAAGCCTTCATTTGGGCATCAGGTATACGCGCGCCATCACGAACCAGCAAATAACGAAAAGAGTTTACATAACCGCCTGGTATTTTATCGATAGACATTAGCTTTCCGCCCGCATCCAAATCATAATCGTAGCCCTTAAACAGCCCATTCGACAAATCGCCGTCCGGTTTGGCATTAGCATAATGGTCAAACAAATAATTTTGATAAGTGAAAAAAGCTTCAGGATGCTGCATTTGTTTGTTGATTAATACAACACCATTGGTATATTGCGTTCCGTGGCGCATGGCTTTGTTGTCAGGACCCGCTGGAATCTTGATCGGCTTCCACACGGCACCCGGCGCATTTTTGACTGTATCCTGAAGCGGCCAGCCGCTCATCCAATATGGTCCAGGAATCATACCGGCTGTTCCTGCGACTGTAGGTTCTGACGTTTTATTTTCATCCCACAATGCTGCTTCCTGAGGAATATATCCCTTTTTGAGCCACTCGCTCAGCTTTTGCAAACCCGGCTTCATGCCAGGCTGCACGGAGCCATATTCCAAACTGCCATCTGTGCCTTTGTTCCACTGCTGAGGTAGAGTGCCATATGCCCCGAAAATCCAGGATGGGTCACCCATCCAAGTGTTCATGGATGTTTTGAAACCGATGCTGAGCGGAATCACTTTGTTCGGAGCCAGTCCGTCCGGATTTTTATTTTTAAAGGCGTCCATCACTTTTTCCAAGTCATCCATCGTCTCTGGAGCCTTCATACCCAGCTTATCCAACCAATCTTGTCGTACCCACAATACATAATCATGGTTATAGGCAAAATCAAGCACAGGAATGCCCATTTTTTTGCCATCTCGGCTATACTGATTCCATACGTTCGTATCCTGATTCATCGCCTGCTTCCAGGAATCCGAAGCGTACTTGTCAAACAACGGACCAGCCTCTGCAAACATACCGGAATCGATCATGTCCTGTGCCAGTTGCTCATTCTCCGTCCCCAATACAACGACGTCTGGCATCTCCTGACCGGAGGACATAGCCAATCGCAGCTTCGTAGCAAATGCACCATTCGTATCTGTGACGGACCAGAGTGATTTGATATTAATACCGAATTTCTCTTTAGCCCATTTTGTCGCAATGTTATTTTCGATAGATTCACCATTTTTAAATTTTAAGGCGGGATCTACACCCCATACCGTGGAAATTGTGACTTCCGGATTGTATTTTTCTTTGTATACGTTTTCAGTTTTAGCTGTGCTGTCCGCATTCCCACCATTTCCTGCTCCTGAGCAGCCCACAAGGCCAACTCCTAATACCATAGTTGCGGCGAGCAACGACAACAACTTTTTTTTCGAATGAACTCGCATATTGTTCCCCCTCTAAAAATCATTTTCTACTCTTTTATTATAAGAGGGCTTTCCTTCACAGCCTATGTCACAAAATAAATATTTCTGCACCTTTCCCAACTGATCTTTGCTGGTTTCGTCCTTACTGGTCCCGAAATTCATGCGGAGTCATTCCGTAATGCTTTTTGAACATCTTACTGAAATATTGGGGATTCTGGTAGCCTAGTTCCGTCGTAATTTCGTATATTTTTTTGTTGGAATATTTGAGCAAATAAAGAGCCCGCTCCATTCTCATTCGGATAATATAGTCACCCAAACCTTCTCCGGTTTCAGCTTTATAAATTTTAGACAGATAGACTGGATGAAGATAGACCTGATCAGCAATCGTCTTAACAGACAGCTCCTGGCCTCTATCCTGGGAGATGAGCTCCTGAACCTGCTTGACCACATAGCTTTTAGCGCTTTGCTCGCTTGCGGACCATTCAGATTTAAGTTTGTTCATCATGGAAAATATCCACTCTTTGAGGTGGGGGAACGAATGAACCATTTTCTGCGCATGTAACGGATCGAAGCCTACCTGATCCATCTGCGTAATGAAACGTCCTTGTTTGTGCGCTGTATACATAAAGGCGCTCGTCACCGAAATAAACAGCTCATATAAATGCTCGCGTGTATATCCCACCTCTTCCATTTTTCCAAATACACGGTTCACTTTCGCTTCGGCCTCTTCCCATTGCCTGGACTCTAGCAGATGAGTAAGCGTAGGGTGCATATAAAGCCCCTCCAGTGACTTAACTGAGCTGTGTGGCTGTTCTGTCTGTTCTTCTATGAATAGCAGTGTATCCGTCTCCTCCTGATGGTTCCAGTATAAGGATCTAATTGCTGTCTGATATAGCTTAGGCAGTTCCTCTGGAAACTTAAACCATCCGGTTAATGCAACGTAAATTTCCCCTTTCAAGTAATTGCTCACATTTTTTCGAAAGGTCTCAATCGCCGCACTCAAAAAACGATTCTGCTCATCCGCACTCCGTTCAGGAAATGAATTCCAATTCCCTTCTATTAATACAATTAAACAATCATGTGGCGCTTTGCAATGCCAAACGTGAAAATCAGGTGCGAACACTTCTTCGGCAATATTTCCAATCGCATACTCAATTAAGGACACTGAATGATAGTCCATATCAGAAAAATGCTTCCCTAGCTGAATAAGCAGCATACTGGCAGGATGTCCCGTGCGTAGCTTGATTTCGTACTCGGACATTTTGCTCTCTATTTTTGGTACTGGCAAATCACGCCCGAGTAGCAAATCATGCATCAAATGGGTCCGCAGTACACCAAAATCGTTTCTGCGGCTATATTGTAATTGATGAACCTTGTCAAATGCTTCCCATTCTTCCTTTAGCGAATCCATGGCGGCTGACACACATTTGATAAACTCTTCATCATCCACCGGCTTTAAAATGTAATCAAAAGCCTTAAGCTGGAGCGCTTTTTTAGCATATTCAAAATCGGCATAGCCTGTCAGTAACAAACTTCGGATATGTGGCCATCGTTCGTTTACCTCAACAATCAACTCCAGTCCCGTCATACCAGGCATACGAATATCCGTAACCAGAATATCAATATCATATGTTTCCAGCACATCCACCGCTGCTAATGCGGAAGCCGCTTGATGAACCCTCTCGATGCCTAGCGTCTCCCACGGAATGGTAGCTGCCAGACTTTCTGTTACATAACTCTCATCATCTACTAGTAATATCTGAACCATCTGGTCCCTCCGTTTTAACTATATTCGAATTTGGCGAAGGCTCAATTAAACCATTCGCATGCTCTGCTTCTGTTGAGATCGACCATTTTAAAACTGCACGCAATCCTCCCAATGGAGACAAAGAGAATTCCAGCCCTGCATCCTCCCCAAAATGTAATCGCATGCGTTGATGCACATTCCACAAACCGTATCCATGATCCTCTTCCACAGGCTTGTCAAGCGTTGACGTCAGGGCAGTTATAGCCTCTCTACTCAAACCGAGTCCGTTATCATCCACAATCAGGTACATATACGAGCCAACACGCTCGGTTAAAATATGAATTATACCATCCTCCGCTTGAGGCTCTATCCCGTGCAGCACCGCATTTTCCACCAGTGGCTGCACTACAAGCGGCGGAATCAGTAGATTGCTGGCTTGTGAAGAAACATGAATTAAGAACGTTAGCCTCGGCATACGCATCTGCTGTATGTTCAAATAATATTGAACAAACTCGACTTCCTCTGACAATGGAACCAAATCCCGCTCCTGTCTTGTCGTATACCGATAATACCTGGATAAATTATGGGCCATGGCTACAACCGCCTCATGATTGCGCAGCTTTGCCATACTTGTAATAAACGAAAAACAATTATAAAAAAAATGCGGATTGATTTGTGATTGGAGTTGCTTTAGTCGCGCTTCCTTGACATGCAGCTGCTCAACATACACCTTCTCAAACAGCTCCTGAATCTGTTCGACCATCAGATTAAATTGACTAGACAGGAAAGCAAACTCGTGACTCCCCCTTAGACTTATTCGAACAGCATAGTCTCCATCCTTTAGTCTCCGAAATGCCCGCACAAGCTGAAGAATCGGCACTTGTACCTGTGAATGAAGCAAGTAAGCGCCAATCAAGCCTACCAGCAGCGAGCCAACAACAGTTATATAAAACAGTCGATTCGATGAGTAAATTGGAGACATCATATCGGACAAAGGCATGTAATCAATCAAATACCAACCAGTCGTTTGCGAAAGAACGGCATGTACCAGGTAGCTTTCTTCTCCAATTTTCACGGTCAGATTATCAACTTCATGGAGTCCCATTTTTTCCAATTTAGAAATCAGCTTTCCAGACAGCTCTTCATTTGCAGTACGATTAAAGATCACTCCTACGCCTTTTTTATAATAAAAAGGCTCCTTTCGACCATCACCTTTGAAGCGGTCAAGCATGTCCTGAATATTACTGCTGTCAAATTCAACCTTAATAATCGTGTTAGCGGTTTCTGGATTACCAAGTGAAGAAAACGGGGATAATGTATACAATGAAAATATAAATTGGTCTTTCCCGTATGATCTTTTTTTGGATACCTGCCAGCCGTCTTTTATCAGCTGATTTAGTTTTTTCTGGTCATATAAACCTGCTCCATTCTCCGATACAACCCGTCCAAGCGAAGGAGAATAGATACTCAGCCCGGTTCTCCAATTAGAAGAGCTTTCCTGAAGCCCAAGCTTGGTTTGAATCCGTTTGACAAGGTTAATTCCATCCAGATTGAGAACCTTGTCCTTCAAAAAAATCGCTTGAAAACTGGCTACATCGGGATCATGAATCAGCAGATGCGGCCAGGAGGAAATCATTTCAATATTCGTATTCACCTGGTTTTGAAAAAAAGTCAGCTGATTATAATTAGATTGATTCAGTTCCTTACGTAACACGTCTGTCGTTGTCTGGTTCGAATACACATACAGGATTAGCACAGGAATAAGCAATACGATAACGATAGAGACGATTTTCGTATAAAAATTAAATTTTAACATGTTGTCTACACATCCTCTGCACAAAAAACAGGCATACTTAAATGGTATGCCAGAGCCCTGACCTTCGTTGCCGTCCGTACATACTATACATTACTAATGGTTGGCGGTGATAAAATGTTTGATACTAAGCAAATGGAATGGTTCAGTCAACTATCCGCTGAAGATTTGGCTATTTTAGGTGCCGGCTTCACTGCACTGGGTGATTTTTTCGCTTTTTTGGCATTGATTAAAGCCAAACAGGAGCCTAATAAGGGAAATAATTTTGTGGCTCTGGTTAGGGCCAAGCAGGAGCCTAATAAAGGGAAAAAAAAGTAACGATACGATCCCATAACATATTATTTGACGACAAATTTTACGCGAGTTCCATCTTCAAACTCATCCAGTTGGTGACTGACCCATGATCCTGCCCCACGATTATCCTTAGGGGCTATGTATTTGATATTTGCACCTTTGCCACCTTCTGAGCACATAGCCATCGGCCATTCGTCACGATCGTATCCTTTACGAGTGGGAACACCTGCAAGCGAATGCTTGCGATTTTGCTCGGCTCCTTCACGGTCAATTGTGCATACCTGTGATTTTCCCGCCTGAATGGCTTCCTTAATATGCTGCGCCGTTTCAGGGTAACGACCTGACGGGAATTGCAGCGTAACCTGAGCCGATGAAGGCGGGTTCTCTCCTGTCATTTTTGTAAGAAGATTGCCTCCTTCAAACCAGTACGCGCCCAAAGCTAGCAGCACTAAAGCTATAAAACTTAGCAATTTTTTCTTCAATTTCCCTCTTCCCTTCAAGCTATTCCAGTAGATTCCTTCAACTAAGGTAATCCCCGGATTTTATTTTTTGTAACCCCTTACTGACTATAAAAAAAGGTTGAATATTCGACGACAAATAGTATAGAGAGGAGGTTGTACTCAATGAACGATGAGATCAAACTGGCCGTGAGCCAAATGCAAGCCGTTGTAATCCGGTTACTGAATGGAAGTACCGTAATTGGCTGGCCTAAGCTCCTATCTGACCAAGAAACTCAGCAATTCAAGCTCTATGATGACGAACACGTATATACGATTTCCGTTAATGACGTGGATACAGTCGCAAGAGTTATTGTATAAGATACAGGAAGCGACTTAATGAGACATCCAGCGGACAAGCCCAAACAAGGCGCACCACAGGAGAAGACTGATCAGAATCCCCCAAAATAAACCTTTAAAAAGCTTCATACCATACTGACAACCTTTCCGACTGGGCTTTTTCCCCATTATAACATGTCAGAAAGACAGCTGTCGCAGCTTGCTCTTATATCATCTTCGTATCATATATATTAAATTTTAAAATCACGACACAAAGGAAAGAATGAAATAATTCCGAAAACTAGGCCTGATCACCAGTGAAAATGCAATCATGACATAATAAAAGTCACATTTTAATCAAAATTTAATGAAAGTTTTCCGAAAATGATGTATAATTATTGACATAACAAAACGCACGAGGTGATCATCATGGCATTATTAAACAGAGTTCAGGAATTAAAATTGCAACTGCCTAACGAGCATCATAGCATTTCCCAATACGTGGAGCATGCATTGCATTCGATTGACAGTTTTGTGGAGCAACATCGTCAATTTATAGCCGCTCAGGCTCTATATGGTGAAAAAATCAATGGTACGGAAGAAAGACTGTTCCGAGACACAATTTCTGAGATTAAAGCCCAACTGGTAGCTACTTTGGAAAAGACAGTTGAAGACTTCGCACACAAAGGCGATAAGCACTGGAAAAATCATTATCAGGACGGCGTAGAATAAGCTGAAAATAACCCCCGGTCTTTGGACCGGGGGTTATTTTGTATAAGTGGATGTGGCAATATGCGTAGACTATTTTAACACTCTGGCCGATGTCGCTACAGTCTTACCACCATAGACTACTTTGATACTGGAACTTCCTGTATCAATCGCTTTCACCTGACCGCCAGTAACCTGTACGATCGACGGTTTGGAAGATGTCCATACCGCTGAGCTTGTCACATTGGTAGTAGCGCCTGAATCATAAACTGCATTCACACTAAGCACTTGAGAGGAGCCTTTAGGCAGCTTCAGGTTTTTATTGCTTAA
>NZ_WUDQ01001010.1:0-671 GCF_009827695.1 Paenibacillus sp. OT2-17
CAACGAAAACGAAGCGCGTGTATTCAACGAACATGAATCACCACGTTATCGTTTTAAAAATGCAATTATCGCAACAGGTTCCCGTCCAATCGAACTGAAACCATTCCCATTTGGCGGACGCATTCTGTCTTCTACAGAAGCATTGAACCTGCCTGAAATTCCGAAAAGCCTGATCGTAATCGGTGGTGGATACATTGGTGCAGAACTTGGACAAATGTACTCCAAATTCGGTTCCAAAGTAACGATCATTGAAGGTATGGATACAGTGCTTCCTGGTTTCGACAAAGATATGACTTCAATCGTTGCGAAAAGCATGAAGAAAACTGGCATCGAAATCTTCACTGGCGCTAAAGCGGAAAGTGCAGAGCAAACAGATAAAGACGTAACAGTGAAATTCTCCGTTAACGGCGAAAGCAAAGAAGTAACTGCTGATTATCTGCTTGTAACTGTTGGACGTCGTCCAAACACTGACGGTGAACTGGGTCTGGATCTGATTGGCCTCGAACTGGATGAGCGCGGAATGGTGAAAGTTGACCACCAAGGACGTACTAGCATTCCTCACATCTTTGCAATCGGCGATATCGTAGCTGGTCTTGCTCTGGCGCACAAAGCTTCTTACGAAGGTAAAGTAGCTGCTGAAGCAATCGCAGGCGAGCCGTCTGTAGTAGATT
>NZ_WUDQ01001011.1:0-670 GCF_009827695.1 Paenibacillus sp. OT2-17
AGAATAGCACGGTCTCCAGTTGGTTGTGAGGAACCATCTGTATCCGATGGATCAGGCTTTGTAGACGGATCAGGCTTTGTAGATGGATCAGGCTTTGTAGAAGGGTCAGGTGTTGTAGATGGATCAGGCTTTGTAGAAGGGTCAGGTGTTGTGGACGGATCAGGCTTTGTAGATCCGCCCGTAGCTTGATAAGGTAAAAATCCTTCAGGAACTGGATACTTAAACTCACTTGCTCCGAAATTAGCAGTATACGTAGCAGGTGGTGTTTGAGGGTTTCTTATATAAGGATATACAGTCTTTCCTAGTGAAGAAGGAGTATATTTCGAGACCCCTTGTGAGATACCGTTTTTATAAAAGGTTAGTGAGTCATTTTTTAAATCTAAAGCAATCGAGATAACATCATTTACTTTATAATCGTCCCCGTAATCATAAACCCCAGCATTAGTAGAAGAATTTGGAGGACCATAGTTCGACCCTGAGTATCCTTCATACCTAATTGGTTGTTTGGTATCTGGACTGAATAAGCCCACTTCACCAAAGCCACTTTCGAGCTTTATTTCCCAGTACCATTTTCCTGAGTTTTTACCTACATTAGCAATATCGGTTTGATTCCATTGAGGAATTGTTTTTGTTAGAGACCCATCTGACCAGGTCACATTGGCAATTTCTG
>NZ_WUDQ01001012.1:0-657 GCF_009827695.1 Paenibacillus sp. OT2-17
CAGGATTCAAGCGCCGAAAACCTTCAGCAGTGGGCCTTGCATGAAACCGTGTATCGTGGTCGCCGCAGTGGCGCTCATCCTTGCAGTATCAAGAGTCACGCCGGCCTCCGCCGCGCAGCTCATACCGGAATGCTCGATGTCGGCGACATTGGCGGATTGGGGCGAAAACTCGACCGGCGATATCGATATCGCCTCAGGCGAAAGCTGCCAGATCCCGATCGGGATCCGCGGCACGGTGACGGATTCGTCGATCTCGCAGAAGCCGGCCTATGGCAAATTGAAGAAGATCAACGCGACGACCTTCGAGTACCGGGCGAAAGCCAAGTACAAGGGCAATGACAGCTTTGCCATCAAGGCGACGGGTCAAGGGCCGAAGGCCTCCGGCACCTCCGTCATCACCGTGCACGCCACGATCAAGTAATCGCTCTGGCGGCATTCGACTCCCTCGCCCCATTCTTACAGGGAGAGGTGAAGCAGAGTCTGCGGCTCGTGTTACGCCGGCCGCGCGCCGGTGCGGATGATTGAGCCGATATGCTGGCCGCGCAGCGCCGCGGTGAGCCGGCCGGGAACCAGACCATTGATGACCTGCACGCGCTCGATGTGCCTGGCATTGGCCATCACCTCGAGCAGCGCGGGATCGAACGGCAGCGTGCCCTT
>NZ_WUDQ01001013.1:0-652 GCF_009827695.1 Paenibacillus sp. OT2-17
GGTTTGATTGTAGCCATCATTGGTGCGCCATACTTTTTATATCTGCTGAGTCGCTCCAAAGGGTAACATCACGAAAGGATACCACCTGTCAATTAAAGGATACACACAACAAATAACCTTCAACACCACTAAGGAAGTGGGGCTGAAGGTTATTTTTTTCATTTGATTTAGCAGCCTTTCATCTCAACGGGAAGTATTCAAGGCATGAGAGGTTTGATGCAGCTCTCTGATCATTTTATGTAACGTGTAATTTTCCTGACGTGTCACGCCGTGTTGATTTTCCTGAACCAGCAACTGATGGATGTTTCGTTTTAGAATTTCACTTCGACGTTCCAGCATTTCGGTACTCATAAATAAATGAACACTCCCTTTGTCATGAATAAACCTACATTTTTGAAATGAGCATAGGCTGAATATAAGTTTGCCTTTCGACTTCTTTAAGTATATCGTGCTAGATGATCAAGGGAAAACGGAGCGAGACTGCAAATTACTTTTTCTCATCATCCATGCCGTGTCGACAGCGACTCACCCCATGAGTTCTTAGATATACTTCCTGATGCTGGCGATAACAGGAGATTAGACGTAATTAACTTCATGTATATAATTTGACTAGCTCATGTTTTTTGATATAAACGGATTTAGTGTATTAATC
>NZ_WUDQ01001014.1:0-652 GCF_009827695.1 Paenibacillus sp. OT2-17
ATTTTGACCAATTCCCCGCGTCATCCGCATGGAATCAAAGTGCGTTTGGCAGACGGACAGGTTGGGCGTGTCAAACATATCGTAACGAACGAAGGCTAGAGCTTTGGGTGAGGAGGAATGAAGATGAATCAGGCAACGGCATGGTCTAAAAATGATCGCTACCCGCTTGTTTTACTTGTATTGCTGGCGCTTGCCCTCATTTGGTCTTTAATTCGCCCGGCGGATCATTTTACATGGGTACTGGAAGTTCTCCCGGCAGTTTTGGGAGCTGTGCTGCTGGCGGCTTTGTACCGTAGATTTCGGTTTACCAATCTGGTATACACCCTAATCTGGCTGCACGCATTGATCCTGATTGTCGGTGGACATTATACCTATGCCGAAATGCCACTGTTCAACTGGATTCGGGATACGTTCGGACTGGAGCGCAATTATTATGATCGACTTGGGCATTTTGTACAAGGTTTTGTACCTGCACTCATTGTCAGGGAAGTGCTGTTGCGTAAAACGGCCTTGGGAAGCGGGAGCTGGCTCACTTTCCTCACGGTTAGTGTGTGTCTTGCGATCAGCGCTGTGTACGAGCTGATTGAGTTTGCTGTAGCCAAGGCAACCGGAACGGCAGCAGAAGCCTTTTTGGACACACAGGGAGATGTAT
>NZ_WUDQ01001015.1:0-650 GCF_009827695.1 Paenibacillus sp. OT2-17
GCCATACTTTTCCGCTAGAATCTGTAAATCAACCGTTTCATCGAGCGTTTTCTCCTCTGAGGCCATGTTCAAGCTCTCCTTGTCTCGCTTGGCCTGTCCCCGGTAAAGCTGTGCAATACTCTGTCTTCCTCCAATAAAGCCCCGCAACTTGCTTCTAAGTTCCTCCACTGATTCAACGACCACAGCGAGGCGCTCTTCCATCGCCTCACGTCCTGTCTGCAAGGTATAAGCCACATTCACCAAATCGTGATCGGAAAACTCATTCCGATCCATTACAGTAGCCAATTGGCTTACCTGCTCCTTCAATGCTCCATCACTTTTTGCCGACAGAACTATGACGACCGGTCTTGGAGGAGTAAAGGTATTTTGAAAGTCATCCTGTTCCGCAGGGAGGTATTCCTCAAGGACGATATGAGCATTAGCCCCACCGGCTCCAAAGGAAGATATCCCGGCGATCCTCGGGTATTCCCGTTGCTCGCCGTCCTCCTCCACTATCGGACGCTCCCATTCAGAAAGCCCCTGTTGGACTTCAAATGGCGTTTTGGAAAAGTTTATATTAGGGTTCAGTTTTTGGGAATGCAGGCTAGGGGCAATTTTCCGGTTTTTCATTTGCAAGATGATTTTAGCGATGCCTGCAATCCCTGCGGCCG
>NZ_WUDQ01001016.1:0-648 GCF_009827695.1 Paenibacillus sp. OT2-17
GGCACTGCCGTTTTCAGGCTGCTTGCTGCCACACCCTTGGCCACTTCATTGCAGACGATATCATAATGTGAAGTAGAACCACGGATGACCGTACCCAGCGTAATTACGGCATCATATTTGGCGCTTGCAGCCATTTTTTGTGCAATCAGTGAAATTTCAAATGCACCCGGAACCCAGGCTACATCAATTTCATCTTCCTGCGCACCATGTCGTTGAAGGGCGTCAATTGCGCCGCTTAACAGCTTGCTCGTAATAAACTCATTAAATCTGCCCACCACAATACCATATTTTAAACCGTTCGATACGAGATTACCTTCTAGAAAACGTGCCATGTTTAATCAACCTCTCATAGTTTAATTATTTAGGGACTTCGGATAATACTTCAGATTTACTTGGAACTGAGATGTATTTTTACAATGACAAACGACGACGGTAGTCCACCAAATGCTGAATACTGATCAGCTTCAATTGATGTCGCTTGGCGACCACTGCCAGATCAGGCAGGCGGGCCATTGAGCCATCTTCCTTTATAATTTCGCAAATGACCCCAGCAGGCTTGAAGCCACTGAGTCGGGCCAGATCAACAGCCGCTTCAGTGTGACCAGCACGCTGCAAGACACCACCATCGCGAGCAATCAGCGGGAACAT
>NZ_WUDQ01001017.1:0-640 GCF_009827695.1 Paenibacillus sp. OT2-17
GGAAATTGATCGTTGAGATCGACACCACGAATATTGGCCTTCCAACCGCGATAATCAGCACGTCCTTCATTCCACTTTTTGAGATCATGATACAACGGATGAGTTGGGAGTACACCTTGTTGCACCAGCTCTACCCCATCCGGGTTGACCATCGGAACCACCCATAGGGATGTATGCTCCAGCAAATCCTGCGGAGAACCTCCATACACCCATTGAGAGGTCCCTATATGTTCTTCAGTCCCATCGATCCCTTGTGCATATTGCTCTATAAAACGCAGCAAACAAGGCGTCGTCAGCCATTCATTAGCATGAACAGAAGCATTGGCATGAATTTTACGGGTTCCCTGCCCAATACGTACATAAGGAATATCCTTCCCCATGACACTGGTGCCAATGCTGCCAACTTCAATAAACGGATATCTGCGGGCCAAGGCCGCTAGGTCTTCCTTTAAATCTTCATATCCATATTCTCCACGTAATCGTACAATCTGATCCTGATGGTCTTCAGGAATAACAATAGTTTTTCCTTCCGTAAAATCATGCTCCGCAAGTCCTGGATTGGCTAGCCGTAACTCATCAAGCTCCACACCAAACTGCTTGGCAATCTGTCTTGCATACTCACCAGGCTGAATAACGTATT
>NZ_WUDQ01001018.1:0-634 GCF_009827695.1 Paenibacillus sp. OT2-17
AGAAATTCACGGTGCAAATGGTTATTTACTGGATGAGTTTCTTACGGACTATACAAACCAGGGAACGGATGAATACGGAGGTTCCCTCAGCAATCGTGTTCGTTTATTGGTTGAGGTATCGAGTGCAGTTCGGCAAGCCGTAGGAGAAAACTTTATAGTTGGGATTCGAATCTCCCAAGGGAAAGTAAATGATTATGAGCATAAGTGGGCTGGTAAAGAAGAAGAGGCAAAAGTGATTTCCAACAGTTAGGACAGTCGGGGCTTGATTATATCCATGTCACGGAATATGAGGCTTGGCAACCAGCCTTTCCAGACAGTAGTAGACAATCTCTTGCTGAGCTTGCCAAGAAGTATGGAAACATTACAGTGATGGCTAATGGACACCTGGAAGACCCATCTAAAGCAAGTCAGATGGTCGAAAATTGTACAGCCGATATTATTACTTTGGGCAAAGGAGCTCTTGCTAATCATAATTGGCCTGTCAAAGTTAAAAATGATGAACTGCTAGCTATATTTGACCAGGAAAAGATTTTAAGACCGAATGCAACAATAAAGGATTTTGAATTGGTCGATTAAGAAAAAAGTACGTCCTTTAGACCTTCTGTAAAGTACTCTATCAAGGTACTCTACAAAA
>NZ_WUDQ01001019.1:0-633 GCF_009827695.1 Paenibacillus sp. OT2-17
CTCAATTATATCGACCTCAAATGAATAGATTAAAATAGTTCTAAAAGAGTGAAAAATAGTTCTTATAACAACTATCATTCAACTTCACAAAGAATGTTAGAGATAAGAATATGCTTAAAGTAATATTTTCCTTTTCATTCTTATGAAAATATTATTTTCAAATTATTGTTATTATGGTGCTATATAGAAGACTTTATGCCCGCACATTTGACACGCCATGTTATAAAAATCAAAAGAAATAAATAGCGGCTAACCAACGTCTATCAAAATAAGTCGATTACATCTGAAGGCTTAGCATAATTTTTCGCAAAAACAAAAAAGCCGCCAAAATGGCGACTTCTTATGCGTATATGTTGTTGTCTCTCCTTGCAGTGCTGAAGTCTGCACCTGTGTTCGATAAACCTATTGTTCCTCGTTAGCTTTTATTCTTCAACTTCAACAATGATGTTAACCATAGATGCATCGTGATTTTTAATGCGAAGTGGTGCTGTGAAAGCAGATAATATCTTTTTACCAATTAATGGTGAAGGGTTTATGTCTTCGTAAATGAGCATTGTCGGCTCTTCATATTTTTCATGGTCTAAGAAGGCATGGTGAACAAAATAGCCGTTTCTTTTGGCTTCTTCCAGATTT
>NZ_WUDQ01000101.1:0-10645 GCF_009827695.1 Paenibacillus sp. OT2-17
CCATCATACCGGGCATTGAGGTTACCGAGCCTGAACGGACAGATACCAGCAAAGGCCGCTCCGTATCTCCGAATATAGCCGACTGCGCTTCCTCAATGTCGTGCAGGGCGATTACGATCTCCCCCAATAAGCCCTCCGGAAGCTTGCCGCCTGAAGCAAAATAGGCTCGGCACGCCTCGGTGGTCACCGTGAAGCCGGGAGGGATCGGGAGACCCAGTGTCGTCATTTCCGCGAGATTAGCGCCTTTTCCTCCTAGTAGCGCTTTCATCCCCAACTTACCTTCGTTAAATGAGTACACTCTTTTCAGCATTAAATTCATTCCCTCCACTTATCGAGATACATGCCTGAATTAATCTATATGTCTATTTAAAGTTGTAACACAAATCAGGAGGAAATTTCAATATATATGACGTAATATATACCTATAACATTCATTTATGATGTTTTAATTAATGAATAAACTTATTTATAAAACACTTTAATTCGGAATTAGACGTATATCGGGATAGAATGACACGACTTAAAAAAACAAAAAGGACATCTGTCTAGACGTCCCTTTGCTCAGCTCAGATTTTATTTTTCTACATCTCTGTTAGCATCTTTTCAAAAATATTATAGCCGTTCGTTTCGCCTATATACGTATAACCGCATTGTGTGTAAAACTCGCTAAGCTTGTCATTTCCCGCAATACAGTCTAAACGGATTCGATCCTTGCCTGTGAAGTGGATGCCTTGTTCAATCCATTGCATCAGCTCACGGCCTAGCCCCTTCCCGGTGCTATCGCGATCCACAACCAAACGATGCAGATATACTGAGGTTCCTCCTTCAGAATCCGTTTCGTCTAGTCCCCACAACTTACGGTCCCATGCACTGGGCTGCTGCTGCAAGATCACTGCGCCTGCCAGGCTATGGTCCTCCGATGCTCGGAAAATAACCACTTCTCCGCGTGCAATAGCGCCGCCCAAGTTGTGATCATCTTTTCCTTTAAGTAAGTTGCCCCATTGCGTGGAGCCTTTGCTGTGCAGCCATCTGGCCGTCTTTAAAATTAACTCCTGAACCTCAGCCTGATCTTCAGTGCTTGCCTGAAAAGCCATTAATCCTGGTTTGACGGATGATTCGACAATAGTCATTGATGTCATGCTGCACCTCAACTCTCAAATTTTCCTTATGTATAAAATATAGCATAAAAAATGAGCGTCTAAATCTACAAAATCATCCTCTTCATTACCTCTATAATATAAATACGGCTATACTCTTATCGATCATTTATGGTGAAAAATGTAACCTTTCTAATCATTTCAACCGATGATATCCGTATGAGAAAAGATGGAAAGGTTGTGAATGAGGTGCCAAGCCGTAATCCATATCTCCTCAAAAAGATATTTGGCATAAACAAAGAACGTATACTCATCTTCGCGCTGCTGCTGATCCCGGCTATCGCTGCCTTTATTGGAACACGGCCTATGCCTGCACAGTATATTTTGCAAGGAGAAATGCATCCGGTCAAAGATCTTGGCGTTCAGGGAAGCGTGTTTTTTGCGTCTGTTCAAACGGGTATTGCTAACAATCTCCTGGAGCGTTGGAATGTATATTCCAGTGAAAATGTATCCGGGGGAGCGATTACATTTGAACCCCTTGCCCCTGATGAAGTGGACTCTTATTTGAAGGACCTCACAGAGACGGACACGCTAAAATATTCTGCCATGCAAGCCGTACATGCAGCGACGGAATTAAGCGTAGACAGCGACACAGCTGAGGCTACGGCGACGTTCTCGAATCTTAGCAAATTGGAGGATGCTCGCTATGCGGAGCTATTGACTCATTTGCAGGATCTTTCGGGAAATTCCTTGGGTCTGATGACAGGCATCGGACTGTATGAGGAAGCCAATAACATCGACTTTTCAGATGGCGGACGTCACAAAATCGCAGGCTCTGGCACGATGGAAGAATACGGAGATGTCGGATCGGTCGGTGGACTGGAGCAAAAGCTGCTGGGAGCCGAGGCTGCAAAGGTTGATCTATTTTTCGTACCGGCAGATTATGAATGGTACGGTGAGGAAGGCAACGAAGCAGAAGCTGCCCGAGTCCAAAAGGAGCATGGACTCAAGCTACGCATTATCCCCGTAGAAACACTGGAGGATGCTATCGTGTATTTGAAGCAACTAGACTGGGAGGAAGTACATCTTGAATGATTCAGATTCCAAAGCATTCCCGTCCAAGACAGCTGGCAGTGTACATCAAGCCTTACTAGCAGTGGGCACTATGGGCGAATTTCTCATCCTTATTTTTACGTTAGTGTATATTTACGCAAATGATTTTTATTACGATCATCTATACGAGCTGGAGCAAAAATTTACAGTTTTTAGCTTTGTTCTGTACTACATGTGTTTTGTAACCTATCTGATCTGGCTAGTTCAAGTACATAAAGCCATCCGGCAAAAGCATTCCGATTATCCGATTCGTACCGTGGGAGCCATTGCTCGCATGATTCCTTTTATTAACTTGTGGGGATTCTCCAATACATTCACCCATATTTATAGCTACTTTGCGCTCCACCCCGAATTGGAGCGCAAAGCGCGTTATATTCAAAAGATGATTGTTCCGCTATATTTTGTCTGGTTTGGTGAAGGGATTATTAACCGGATTCTTATCTTACATTTTTCCCATATGGAGTCGATGTCCATGTTGCTGGGAGCTATCATGCAAACCACCAGAATGGCATTCTTTTACTGCATGACACGGGTCATTCACAATAGTCTGGTCATGCTGAATAAAAAAGATGAAGAAGGATTGCATTAAAAAAACGAGCTGGCCTTCACGGTCAGCTCGTTTCAATCTCTGGTGAAGTGTTTTACTCCATAAACAATATTTAATTCGTCTGTGAAGCAGGTACAATTCGGTATAATCCTGAAGTCTCGCCAGCCGCGGGACGTAATTCCTGGATGAACCAGCCTAACGACAGCACTCTCTCCAGCCGATCATACTCAGCCTTCGTCAGTTCGGATGTAACAGCTTCGCTTCCTTCCTCCAGTGACAGCTCAGGCTCCCGCCCGAACGCAACGGCAATCCACGAACGAATGCCCCGGATCGTATTGTACTTGATCTGATATCCGTCCGTTACCGCGCTGACAAACACTTCCGGCTCTTTGGACGCCAGCCCGGTGACAAGCTCTGTATAATCAAAATCGGATGGTCCGTCCGTTGGCAGCTCATTTTGCTGCACCCGACGGATTAATTCGTCTTGGGACCAGCCTAAAGAGCGTAATGATTCCAGCAAGAGTGCGTCCCATTGGGAAATACGTACTCTTTTCGTCAATTCAGTCATCGTTTTTTACCTCCTTTGGGTCATGCACATCGTACAACCGCTCTTAACCCTAACGGTTAACCGGGTATGCTACATAATGGCCGGGACTGATTTCTCTCAGCTCGGTTGCACTGTTGTTATCCTTGTCCCATACTAATGAGCCGTCTGGTTGGGCCAAGCCCCCCTCCAGTCCCTCCCGCTCTCCGACTGCTCTCGGATCAGGCACAGGGATGGAGGACAGCAGCGCCTGCGTATAAGGGTGAGCAGGCTGCTCATACAACTCATCTGCATCAGCTACTTCTACCAGTCGCCCATGGTACATCACACCGATTCGGTCTGAAATATGCCGCACCATCGACAAGTCATGGGCGATGAACAGGTACGTCAGCCCGAACTCCTGCTGGAGATCCTCCAGCGTGTTAATGACCTGCGCCTGGATGGACACATCGAGTGCCGAAATCGGCTCGTCACAGACGATGAACTCGGGGTTCACGGACAGAGCACGAGCGATGGAAATCCGCTGGCGCTGCCCGCCGCTGAACTCGTGCGAGTAGCGATACAGATGCTCCCGCTTCAGCCCTACCTTTTCAAGCAAAGCCACTACAGCATCCTTACGCTCACTCCCCTGATGCAATCTGTGAATATCCATCGGCTCACCGATCAGGTCAAGCACGTTCATACCCGGATTAAGAGAGGAATATGGGTCCTGAAAAATACTTTGAATGCGCCGACGCAGCGGCTTGAGCTGTTTGTCGTTCAGCTTGGAAATATCCTGACCGTCAAAGCGTACCGTACCTTCTGTATAATCGTATAACCGTGTCAGACAGCGTCCAACCGTTGATTTCCCACTACCTGACTCACCGACCAGTCCGAACGTCTCACCACGCTTGATTTGAAAGCTCACGCCATCCACCGCCTTGAGCACCTCAGAGCTACGCCCTAACAAATCCTTTGCGGTCACAAAATGCTTCTTAAGCTGGTGTACCTCTACCAAGGGCTGATGCTCACCCAATACATCGTTTGCTTCACTCACCGTTATTCCCTCCTTCCGCTTGCCCCGCTTCGGGCGTCTCGTAGACTCCAGCAGGCACTGCGTCCGGCTCGTTCAACCAGCAGGCTGCTCGCTGATCCGGGCGCAGCTCCACCATCGACGGCCGCTCCACACAGCGGGCAAACGCATGCGGGCACCGTTCCATGAACGGACAGCCCGATGGCGGGTTCAGCAGGTCTGGCGGCGTGCCCTCAATCGGCACCAGCCGCTCGCGGAAGCCGTTCGTGCGCTGGGGCACAGAACGCAGCAGGCCCTGCGTATACGGGTGGCCCGGACGATAAAAGATATCGTCCACGCGCCCCTCCTCCATCACCATACCGCCGTACATGACGATGACACGGCTACACACCTGGGCGACGACGCCCAGGTCATGGGTGATCAGAGCAATCGACATGTCGGATTGCTGCTTCAGCGTCTTGAGCAGCTCCAAGATTTGCGCCTGAATCGTCACGTCCAGCGCTGTAGTCGGCTCATCTGCAATCAGCAGCTCCGGGCTGCACGAGAGCGCCATGGCAATCATCACCCGCTGGCGCATCCCGCCACTGAATTGATGCGGGTATTGGTTCATTCGGCGCTCCGGCTCGGTAATGCCTACTTGTCGCAGCAGTTCTACAGCTGCTTGCGTAGCCGCTTCCTTGCTCAGTCCTCGATGTCTGCGGATCACCTCAACCAGGTGATAGCCAACCTTTTTGACCGGATTCAGTGAGGTCATCGGGTCCTGAAAGACCATCGCAATCTGGTTTCCGCGTATTTTGCGCCATTGCTTTTCCGTCAGAGCGGTCAGACTTTGTCCCCGATAACGGATATCGCCGCTCAGCCGCTTGCCCGGCGGGGCGATCATCGACATGATCGCTTTCGCTGTAACACTTTTGCCGCTGCCGGATTCTCCTACGATTCCTACCGTTTCTCCAGCATCAATATGAAAACTAACCCCTCGAACTGCCTGATTTTCCCCTTCACGAGTGAAAAAGGAGACCTCCAGCTGTTCGACGGACAGTAGATGTTCCGTCATTGTGTTTCGCTCCTTCCTGTCGCTCCTGGAGCCATTTGTAATGGATTTGTGCTATGATCATCGTTTTACTAATTTGGGTTCAAAGCCTACACGCAACACATCTCCCAAAACATTAAAGCTCAACACAGTCAGTAAAATAAGTAGACCTGGGAATAATGCCATATATGGGGCCTGTGCAATATATCCTTGGGCATTATTCAGCATACTGCCCCACGTAGCGTTCGGTAGCTGAACACCAAAGCCGAGGAAGCTCAGTGACGATTCCATCATAATCGCTGAAGCGATATTGTTCGTCGCCCCTACGATAATTACCGGAATCAGATTCGGTACGATGTGCTTCATAATAATACCAAACGTACTTTGTCCCGAAGCTTTGGCGTATAGTACATACTCCCGTTCGCGCAACGTCATTGTCTCTGCACGAACCACCCGGGCAATGTTCATCCACATGAGCAGGGCGATAATGACAATGATATTGCCGACGCCCGGCTTCAAAAACACACTCAGCAACAAAATAACCAAGAAAGACGGAATCGACATGATCAGCTCCAAAACCCGCATAAGCAGATTGTCGATCCATCCTCCAAAATATCCGCTCACAATACCTACCACTGCACCGATACTGGTCGCAATAATCATGGACGCAAAGCCTACCAGCAATGATACACGTCCACCGTACAGTGCTCTTGTAAAATAGTCCCGCCCATAATCATCCGTCCCAAACCAGTGTGCCGCTCCCGGCGGTTGGAGACGCTCTAGCACGTTCAACTTATTTGGGTCCTGCGGCGATAAAAATGCGAAAATCGCCCCCAGCGAGAATACGATCAATAGTATGAGGGCGACGGCGCCCATTTTGCTCGTCATCAGCTCGATCCCGATGTTGCGCCATTTGCTCCGATTCATGAATTCACCTCGTTGATTTAATTCTCGGGTCCGCAATGCTGTATAAGATATCTGCAAGCAGATTACCCAGGATCAGCAGCAGAGCGGAAAATAAAGTAATCCCCATGATGACGGGATAATCCATCCCTTTCACCGCCGTCATACCCAGCGAGCCAATGCCCGGCCAGGAAAATACCGTCTCCGTCACAATGGCTCCAGCCACCAGGTCCGCAACCGACATTCCGAGCAGTGTAATGATGGGCAATAGCACATGCTTGAGCACATGTCGAAACAAAACCAGTCTTTTTCCAGACCCGAACGCGTATTGAATCTGCACATACTCTTCCTTGAGCTGCGTAATCGTGCTGGAACGGATGTACCTCACATACACAGACAGAAAGCCGAAAGCCAGTACAAAACATGGTAAAATTCCATGCTTAATCACATCGAGCACCGAGTCCGTACCGATGGTACGCATCCCTGTACTCGGAAGCCAGTGCAGATAAATCGCAAACAAATAAATAAGTAAAATACCGAGCCAAAACAGCGGAACAGATATCCCGATGTACGACATCAGATTAATGAGCTTGTCGATCCAGCGATTCCGATTAGCCGCAGCCGTCAAACCGAGTGGAATTGCAATCAGCACAGCCAGTATGATAGATGCGCCCATTAACCCGGCTGTAGCCGGTAGACGATCGAGAATCTGATCCAGCACAGGCTGGTGATTAATTAGCGAGTAGCCGAGATCACCCGTTAGGCTCTTTTTAAGCCATAATATGTACTGCACATAAGCGGGCTGGTCCAGCCCCAAGCTATGCCTCATTCGTTCAATGTCTTCCAGATGCATATTCGGTGTAACAAAAGAGAGAACCGGATCACCTGGAGCCAGCTTGATCAAGCCGAAGCAGACGATGGACACAAAAAATAGCATCGGTATAACTTGCAGCAACCTTCTGGCGATGAGTTGTCTCATACGTTTCCCTTCCCCTTGCTGTTTTCGAAAAAAATAAGCTGGTTAGCCCAGCTTATTTTTGAAAACCCTGTCTTATTTGTGATAAATTTTGGACAAATCCTCGAAAATCACGACCGGCTTCAACACAGCCTGATCAATACCGCCATACTGCTTGTCGAAGGCTACAATAGTCTTGGTGTAAGCAATCGGGTAGATGACAGCATCCTCAGCCAGCAGCTCCTGTACCTTTTTATAAATTTCTCCACGTTTAGTCGTATCCGACTCACCCGCGCCCTCTTCCAGCAGCTTATCCACTTCTTTATTTGAATAATGCGAATAATTGGAGGACGATCCGGTGCTATACAAAATACGATACGCGTCAGGGTCATACCCCATGATATAGCCGCTGATCGCCAGATCGAAGTCCTTGGCATTCGTATCGACGAACTTTTGTGACCATGCTGAGGAATCCATGCTGTTCACGTCCAGCTGAACGCCTATGTCCTTTAACTTCTGCTGGATATAGAGCGCTTGTGCTTCCTGTACCTTGTTGCCGCCCGGAATGATAATGCGCAGCTTCAGTCCTTCAGCTCCAGCCGATTTCAGCAGCTCCTTCGCCTTGTTCACATCATTATTGAAAAATGCAACGTCGTTCGTGTGATACAGTACATCCTGTGTCAGAGCAGATTTCGCAGTATCTGCATAATCCTTGGAACCATAGGAGACTTGAATCAATTCATCCTGATTCAATGCATAAGAAAGCGCCTGACGTACTTCTTTTTTGTTCAACTGCTTCGTATCACTGTTTTCATTAAACATCAGATAAGCCAAGCGACCTTCGCTGTAAGGGAAAATGTCAAACTTATCTGTTGCCTTAATGGTCTCTACATTTTGTGGATCGAGATAGTTTACATTGATCTCACCATTTTGAAGGGCCAAATTCGCAGCATTCGAATCTTTAACAATCCGGTATGTTACTGAATCCAGATGCGGCTTTCCGCCAACATAGTTATCGAACCGTTCGAGTGTAACGTACTCACCGGTTTTGTACTCTTTAAATTTGAAAGGACCTGATCCAATTGGAGAATTGTTTTTTGTGCTTTTCTCAATATCCGCTTCATTCTCGAAAATGTGCTTCGGAATCGGGGATACCTGTACCAGTGCTGCCTCAAAAGCAGGAGATGGCTGAGGAAGCTTGAAATCGACCGTTGTATCATCAACCTTGCTCGCCTGAATCGGTTTGCCATTAACCATAAAATTACTTCTCAAAAAGCTGTGCTGCTTCTCGTCCAAAATTTTGTTAATGGTGAAAACGACATCGTCAGCTGTCAGCTTCTCGCCATCATGCCAAGTCAGATCTTTTTTCAATTTTAGTGTATAAGTCAGCTTGTCTGCTGAAGGAGTCAGACTGTCTGCCAAATAAAATGTCTTTTTGCCATTGTTCACCTGAAACAATGGTGCGAATATCGCCTGGTCTATCGTCAGACTTACCCGGTCACCCGCATAGTTCGGATTCAGCACCACCGGATCAGCTTGTACGCCAATGATCAGGCTGCCGCCATCTTTAGGCTGTTCGTTATCAGCTGTTGTGGTAGCTGTACCAGGCGTATTCCCATTCGTCTCAGACGTAGATCCAGAATTCCCGCCGGAGCATGCACTTACAACCAACATTAATACAATTAATACCAATACACCAGTCAAATTACGACGCATCGCTCTAGCCCCCGTGTCCTCTTAGTATGTAATAAATTTATTATAAATCGGAATAGTCGGATTTACAATCGATCAAAAACTGTTTATTCCCCTTGTCATTAGCATTCCAGACATTATGTGATCGAATCTAGAAAAAAACACCCGGTAAGGGTGTCTTCAGAGTATCCACAAACTGATCAGTGCCAGGATGGCAGGCAGGCCTTGCTTTAATAAAATAGACTTATTAGCAGTTAATGCACCATACAACGCAGCCACTACCACACAAATGACAAAGAATAATTGGATTTGCCGCCCGATCACAGTATCCGGATAGAACAAGCCCCACACCAATCCGGCTGCCAAAAAGCCATTGTACAGCCCCTGATTTGCAGCCAAGGATTTGCTTGCTTCCGCCAGCTCCTTCGAGGTGCCGAACGTACGCATCGCCCGCGGAGTCGTCCACAGAAACATTTCCAATATTAGAATGTACACATGCTCCAGAGCTACAATTCCGACCAATATTGAACTAAGTAAGCTCAAGTATATTCCTCTTTTCCACATAAAGTTACTATGAGGTGATTTTTAGATCTATCCTCGAAAAGTATAGTTCATCTTCCAAAAACAGTAAAGAGACCGAGCCTAAGGCCCGGCCTCATTTCTACATGAAGCCTTACATCGTTCTCGCAAAATCCAACAAAGCTTTGGACATGCTGTTGATCTCGTCTGTAGATGCATTCACTTGCTGCGTTAGCGCGGCTTGTGTTTGTGTCAGCGTAGACATGTTACCGATATTGTGCAAAATCCGCTCGATGAGTGTCTTCATTTCGTCCAGACTAGTCTCGATATTTCCGGTCGCATCAGCACTGTGAATGGCAAGTTTTCTCACTTCATCTGCGACTACCGCAAAACCCCGCCCCTGCTCGCCCGCACGCGATGCCTCAATGGCAGCATTCAGACCCAGCAGATTTGTTTGATTCGCAATCTCTTTAATGAAGTTGGAAATGTTTTGAGTTTCTTCTGCACTGACTTTGGCTTGATTCGCTGCCTCTGTCGATTGCTCCTGAGCCGTTGCCAGCTCCTGCGCCTGGTTACTAACCGAGTTAACGCCGTTCACCATTTCCGTAATGGAATCGGAGAGATGCTGGATTTTGAGCGTAAGCTCATCCGCGACAGCCTGCTTTTCCTTTTCCACTGTGATATCACGAATGGTCCCGGCAATACGAATAGGCACTCCCTTGCTATCGCGTATGCTTCTTCCACTGTTTTGATACCAGCGATATTCGCCATTTTTACTTTGCAAGCGACACACCATGTCATATGGCGTACGATCTGAATAGTCATTTAAATGATCAACTACAGCCTTAAACGCATGCTCGGCATCGTCAGGATGTATACGCGAACTCCAACTGCTTAGTACACTCGGGAAGTCCTGCTCATCCTTAAAGCCCAAGATGTGGCGGAATTGCTGGGACCACCAAAATATATTATCCGGGTTCTCAATGTCTCCATCAGCCAGAATGACATCATATGGAGCCTCCACCAAAACACGATTGATGAGATCATATCTTGTAACTAGAGCCTGCAACTCCTCGGACTTGATCTTCTGGTCGTGCACATCCAACAGAGCGCCCGCAATCCGAAGTGGCACTCCCTGCTGATCGCGGATCGTCGTTCCGGTAGCCCGGAACCAGCGGTATTCTCCATGCTTCAGCTTCAAACGATACTGTACGTCATAAGGCGTCTTGCCCG
>NZ_WUDQ01001020.1:0-632 GCF_009827695.1 Paenibacillus sp. OT2-17
CTGACGGGTTCACAAGTGCTGGCTAAAACATACGGCAAAGATGAGGAAGGCGTACAGATTGACGTGCAAAAAGGGGAAGAAACCGAAACCCTCAGCGCTTCCAAATTGCTCATTTCTGTAGGGCGTCAGGCAAATGTGGAAAATATCGGGCTGGAAAATACGGATATCCGCGTAGAGCGTGGCTTTATCTCGGTTAATGAGCATTTGCAGACGAATGAACCACATATTTACGCCATTGGAGATTGCATCGGCGGCTTACAACTGGCGCATGCGGCGAGCCATGAAGGTTTGCAGGCGGTTCATCATATGGTGGGCGAAGAGTTTCACAGTGTACCTAACCATCTGATTCCGCGGTGTATTTATACACGTCCTGAAGCCGCGAGCGTCGGCTTAACGGAGCAAGAAGCCCGTGAGCGTGGACATCAGGTGAAGACAGGGAAGTTCCCTTTTCAAGCTATCGGAAAATCGCTAGTATACGGCAGTCGGGACGGCTTCGTCAAAGTAGTGGCCGACGAGAAGACCAATGATATTCTCGGTGTACATATGATCGGTACGCATGTGACGGATCTGATCAGCGAGGCCGCTCTTGCGCAACTGCTGGATGCTACGCCATGGGAAGTCGGACAACTTAT
>NZ_WUDQ01001021.1:0-629 GCF_009827695.1 Paenibacillus sp. OT2-17
CCTCCTGTAGCTAGCGTCATAATATTTTCTTGTGTGGCTTCTTCCCTGCTCAGCTCTCCGCTGATCTTTCCCTCGTGCACCACGACAATACGATCGCTCATGCCGAGTACCTCAGGGAGTTCCGAGGATACCATGATAATCGCGACTCCACGTTCGGTCAGCTCGTTCATCAACTGGTAGATTTCCCGCTTGGCTCCCACATCCACACCTCTCGTCGGTTCGTCAAGAATGAGCACATTTGGACCAATACCTACCCATTTGGCAATAACCACCTTTTGCTGATTACCACCTGACAAACTGCGAACCGTTGTTTCGCCCGATTGGGTTTTAATTTGTAAGCGCTTAATTAAAGTGTTAACAAAATCTAGCTCTTTTTTACCTGAAATAAATCCTTTTGAAGTAAAGCTGAACAGATTTGGCAGCACCATATTTTCCCGGATGGAAAAGTCCAGCACCAAGCCCTCATCTTTTCGGTCTTCTGTAATGAAGCCAATCCCAAGTTTCACCGCATCATCCGGCTTACGAATAGACACTTTTTTTCCACGCACATGAATCTCACCACGATCCAAAGCATCCAGTCCAAATAACGCCCGCATGATCTCGGTCCGTCCCGAGCCCATTAAGCCTGA
>NZ_WUDQ01001022.1:0-627 GCF_009827695.1 Paenibacillus sp. OT2-17
TTCTTCTTCGGTGGGTTGGCTTCTTTTGGAACGCCTTGATGACAAGAAGTCACTGCTGCTGAAAACGACGGACGGCGGTGCGAACTGGAGAATTTTATAATCGCTATAAGGTGATTGCCCTGGGGTGTTTTTCCCAGGGCGTTTTATTTTTAAAAAATTTAAATTTTATACGACTATATGTGAAAAAAATCACAAACTAACGAATAAGCCGCTGTTATACTAAACCTGTAAACAACGATAGGAGTGATAATCATGAGAGCGAATCAGGATCATATGTTAACCCAATACTACCTTCAATTTTGTTATACTTGTCAGGATGCCTATGGTTGCACGACTGAAGAGGACTGCAAGCAGTGTGCAGAGCGTTACGCTGAAGACGAAGATCATGAAGTTCTGAATGAAACACAACGTTATCTCCAGCTTGTACATGTGTAAATCGATGCATCATTCTGATATCGCCATATCTTGAGCCTCCCGGATTATTCCGTGGGGGCTCTTGGCGTTCTTGAGAGTTGCTATCAAATTTGGGCAGGAACATACATATACTGTTATAGAAAGCTTAGGTCAGGTCAGGATGCCCGGTAGTTTCCCTGTGAAATGCCTGGCGGAGAGGAGTGCGGTGCATGG
>NZ_WUDQ01001023.1:0-624 GCF_009827695.1 Paenibacillus sp. OT2-17
GTAGGAAGGCTTTGTTCCGTATAGCCATTCTTGGCGAGTAAAGAACGTATGAGTTCATATTTGCAGGCCTGCTTATCGACTTTCTGGCTTGCATGAATAGCCAACGGTCCGCGGTACCGGGTCTTCCAGGATCTGGTTTCATATAGAGTCTCGCCTTGGACAAGCAGAGTCGCCCATGGTTGAATCATGGATAATACTTTCATTCCTCTACGCTCCATTACTGTCATAATGAATTACTATTCCCCAAACATTCTCGAGACTTTCCATTCCCGCATAAAAAGGACGCATTCCCTCCGTTCGCAATAGACCTTTGGGGACAACCTCTGTTTAGCACGCTCGATTAAGCCTGAATTTCGTTTGCGATTTGACGCATTCCCTCTTCGAGTGACGTGGTCGGACCTCCTTCCAAGCAGCTTCTGAAGATCATTGCTCTCGATTTCCAATGCGCCATCGCGGATTGCACTCTGAATTCCAACCAGTCGGAACGATCGGTTCAGGTATAACTACGGTGCTCATTATTCTGGCATAAGTTTCGTCATCCGCTTGTTGAACGGGAACTTCCTCCAAGACACTTCCGAAAGGTGTTACACGCCTTTGAATGGATTGCATTATCAATTTATCTTT
>NZ_WUDQ01001024.1:0-624 GCF_009827695.1 Paenibacillus sp. OT2-17
CTCCCAGGCTGAGCGCGCCCATTTTATCCGTAGCCAGTTTCCTGAAGCGAAAGTGACGGATATGGAAGGGGCCGCGGTCGTTCAGACTGCGTACCAGTTTGGTGTTCCATTTTTGGCTGTCCGTTCTTTGTCTGATCTTGCCGGTGTAGAAGCGGCGGATTCTTTTGACTCTAATCTTGATTTGGCTGCGGCCAACTCGGCAGCAGTGGTTGTGGCTCTTGTAGCTGCATATGATAGAGACAAGCTTTGATATATTCAATGGCACTATTCAGGAATGTTTTTTCTTTGGCTTGCTATGCTGGTTAATGAGAGTTCGAAGTTGTTTCCCGGCTTGGTTCAGCTCCATATCATTCAACACATAATCGGTGCTGACTTCCCAGGTGCTGCGGTCATTCAGATGAAAAATAAAGGCGGGAAAGCGAGGGCGCAGCCATTTGCGGATGGAGGCCCCTTCGAATTCGACTTTAGTGATTGTAGCCCACGGGACAGTTCGAATACCATCGGAAATGCTGTGTTCGTCAAAGATGAACAGGTAGGTATCCTTACGAAGCGTTCTGCTCAAACAAACCACAAGATAGCTACCGAAAAAAGGAAGTCCGACAATGGCGGACGTAATAAAGAAGA
>NZ_WUDQ01001025.1:0-621 GCF_009827695.1 Paenibacillus sp. OT2-17
GGCATTACAACAACTTCAACTCTCGTACTCATTATTGTGCTTCATAGTTGCTTGATGATCGGCATTTCCATGATTATGATGCCAGCTCAGACAAACGGCCTAAACCAGCTCCCTATGGATCTATACCCAGACGGAACGGCCATTATGAGCACGCTCCAACAAGTTGCTGGTGCTATCGGTACAGCCGTAGCGGTAAGCATTCTCTCGAAAGGCATGGACAGCTATTTGAGCCAATCCAGTATGCCTGAATCCGTAAATGAAATGGCTAATGCCATGGCAATCGGATCACAAAATTCATTTTTCTTTGCGATGATCATCAGTGTGGTCGGTTTGATCCTTGCGTTTTTCATCCGCAGAGTTCATGTTGAACATGGCACTGCCAAAGCACCCATGCATTAATTTATAATTTTTTTGCCACTCCAAATTAAAAATATCTAAATATACTTAAAGGCTGCTAACCATCTCACTATTGGTTATGCAGCCTTTTTTCATATGAATTTACATACACACTCATCAATTACATATTTACAAAGCTCCTTCATTTGGTTACGATATGATTTATGAATTAAAGCGTAAAAATTACGATTACTATTAAGGAGGACTCTCTGTTGTTTAAGCGTT
>NZ_WUDQ01001026.1:0-616 GCF_009827695.1 Paenibacillus sp. OT2-17
GTGGGGCGTATTCGTAGGATTGGAAGCTGCAAACGATCACTTGGTCGGAACTGCCGTAGAGTTGGCTGCCTTTCTGGAGGAAGTACCTTCTTCACACATCGGTGTTGTGATTGATCCGGGTAATCTGCTGAAAACGGAAAATCTGGCGCAGCAGGATGAGATCATCCGCGAAGCTTTCCAACTGCTGGGCCCTCGGATTATCGCAGCGCATGCCAAAGACCGGCGGTTGTCATCGTCAGGTGAAATTGAGACGGTGCCGCCAGGTTTTGGTGACATGAACTATGCCCTCTACATGGAACTGTTGGAGCAGTACAAGCCGGGGGTTCATATTATTATGGAAGCTGCTCAGGAGCATGAGATGTCAGAATCGAGACGTTATATCGAAGGTCATCGGATAGCCGCTCAGAAGGCGCAACAAGTGCAGACGAAATAATGTATTCTTTCATATACTCAGTAATGCTATGTCAATAATTCGAGAGACTTGGAAGCGCCTCCTTTTCCAAGTCTCTGTTCCTTTATCCTTGTTTAACCTTGCACAACCGCCACGATCACAATGACCCAGCTTGCCAAAAAAGCTTGGGGCAATCACCCCCATTGGCGGGTTGGCTTTTTTGGC
>NZ_WUDQ01001027.1:0-609 GCF_009827695.1 Paenibacillus sp. OT2-17
TGACCTACCGCGAGCTGAACGAGCGATCCAACCGCCTTGCGCGGAAGCTGCGGGAGACGGGAGTAGAAGCGGACCAGCTGGTAGCGATTCTGGCCGAACGCTCGCTCGATATGGTTGTGGGCATTCTGGCGATTCTCAAAGCGGGCGGAGCCTACGTGCCTGTCGATCCCGACTACCCGGAGGAGCGCATCCGCTTCATGATCGAGGATTCGGGCGCGCCGTTATTGCTGATTCAAAAGCATCTGCACGAGAAGACCGACTTCGCAGGAACGCGCCTCGAATTGGACGATTTCGTTTGGGGCGACAGAGGGGCGGACGCCGCCGATGCGCTGGACGCTTCGAACCTGGAGCCGATTTCCGGGCCGGGCAACCTGGCTTATGTCATCTACACGTCGGGAACGACCGGCAGACCGAAAGGAACGCTGATCGAGCATAAGAACGTCGTGCGGCTCCTGTTCAACGACAAGAACCTGTTCGACTTCGGGCCGTCCGACACGTGGACGCTGTTCCACTCGTTCTGCTTCGATTTCTCCGTCTGGGAAATGTACGGAGCGCTGCTGAACGGAGGCAAGCTGGTCATCGTACCGCCGCTCACGGCGAAAAATCCGG
>NZ_WUDQ01001028.1:0-604 GCF_009827695.1 Paenibacillus sp. OT2-17
CCTCTGTAATGTGCTACACCATGGACTCCAAAGCATCCAATCCTTTAAATAAGGTATCGAATATAAATTCATGCATCGCCAGCTTGTTGTTACGTACCAGATCAAGAACGTTTTCCATTTGGTGAGTGAGCGATGCTAGGTCTTCAAACCCCATCGTAGCAGCCATTCCCTTGAGGGTATGGGCAGAACGGAAAATCACCTGAACGATGCCTAGATCGGTTGGATTGCTTTCCAGTTGAAGCATTTTTTCGTTAAGAGATTGCAGATGATCATTCGACTCATCAATAAACATGTTTAAATATTGGTTCATGTCCATTGTGAGACACCTCCTCCATGAGTTACACTCCGATTATTTCACAACTTGTACAAGCTTGGGGGCGATCTCCTGCATTGGCAGAAGGTGACGCACACATTTTAACTCTACTGCTGAGCGGGGCATTCCGTACACTACACAAGTTTCCTCATTTTCAGCAAATGTGGATTGCACCCCAGCATCATAAAGCTTTTTCATCATTTTGGCCCCGTCGCTCCCCATTCCAGTGAGCAATACTAGATGCCGCTCAAACGAGGTTAAAGAGAGCAAAGATTCAAACATCGTATATAC
>NZ_WUDQ01001029.1:0-589 GCF_009827695.1 Paenibacillus sp. OT2-17
CTTCCCATGGCGACCATCGGCACCTTCAAGAAGACCGGCTCGAACGAGTACACCGGCGAAATCGTCACCCTCAGCGTCCAGACCAAGAACGTTCGCATCGTCCCCGAAGCCCGCGCCAGCGGCGAGAACGCCCCCAGCCACCGGGTCTTCGTCGGCCGCGCCGAGATCGGCGCCGCCTGGTCGAAGCGCTCCAACGAGGGCCGCGACTATCTCGGTCTCAAGCTGGACGATCCGAGCTTCACCGCTCCGATCTACGCCAACCTCTTCGACGACGAGGAAGGCGAAGGCTTCAGCCTCATCTGGTCCCGCCCCAGCCGCCGCAACGGCGACTGAGGCCCCAGCGAATGCCCCGCCCGGCAAAACCGGGCGGGGCGATCTTTCAGCTCTCCGGCACCTTTGGCTTTGCCGTACGGCCATCGATTCAGCTGGAAGGGAGATGCGCTCCAAAGGCAGCCGCGAGTGCCGCCTCCAGCTCGTCGAGCCGATAGGGCTTCCGCAACAATCTCAGGCCCTCTGCGTCGCCATCCCGCTGGCCGTCGCTAAACCCGCTCGTGAGCACGACGGGCAGGCCCGGACGGCGGCGCGCGAG
>NZ_WUDQ01000102.1:0-10455 GCF_009827695.1 Paenibacillus sp. OT2-17
TCCGTATCTACATTTCGCAGATACTTCGCATCCTCACCCCATTTGAACATCACTTCGGCATCTTCTTCCCTGACTGCGGCCAGTTTTATTCGTTCCCCATAAAATAAATTTTCGATCTTAATGGCTCTTCAGCTCCTATTATGAATTGTGTGCCATGTTTTCTGTCATAATTGTCATGCTATCCGATGTCCGCAATATAAGCTCTCCCTTTTAATTCAATGTTTAAATTTTACAAAATAATCAAACATAACACAACCAAATCATTACAGTTGTCATTGTGTGATACACAAAAAGACCTTGCAGCTGCAAGGTCTTCATATTCCTAGTATTTAAATAACATAGCAACCAGTTGATATCCAGCTCCAATCGTCCAGAACAGTACATAATCACCGCGCCGGATACGACCCGATTCAATACCTTCATATAGAGCAATGAACGGGCTACTGGTACCTGTGTAACCATATCGATCACCCACATAAATCATTTGGGCATCCTCTAGCTCCAAGTGATCCTGAATCTTCAATACATTTGCTAACGAGAACTGAGACAGACAATAAGCCCGTACATCCCGAGGCGTCAGCCCATTCTTTTTTAAAATGCGTTCAAGCAGATCAAATGTAGGAGGCAAGGCCATATTGGCGTCGAACGAAAGCCACTGAATATATTTTCCGGGGGCGTTCCTTTGGAGTGTTGCCGCTAACCCCTGAGCCGGGTACAAAATTTTATCTATATTGACTGGGTCCGTAAAATACATAGAATCTATAAATCCGGTGTCTTCTTCTGTACGCTCCAAAATAGCCGCACATGCAGCATCTCCATAGTTCGCATAAGTAATCTCATCCTCCGGACCGGAAATGAGTGAATTATAATCCGAACCGATAATAAGCGCTGTCCGCACGTCAGGATTAGATAACATAGACCGACTGACTTGATCGACAGCGACTGTCATCCCTGCACAATTCGCGTTGGAATCCATCACGGCCACATCATGTCTGGCCCCAATCGCCTGGTGAACAAACAATGCATTCATCGGAAACAGTGACTCAGGAACTTGAGTGGAGAACACGATCATATCCACGTCACGGCCTGTCATACCAGCCTGTTCCAGAGCTTTTAGCGCAGCCGCAATTCCCATTGTTAGACCGTTTTCGTTCGGATCATCAATGATATAACGCTGTTTTCTACCCATATGCTCCATGAAGCGTCGAATATCTTTGCCCCGCTCGTCAAAATGGCGAACATAGTATTCGTTATCCAACGAATGGGACGGATGATACACACCCAGTGCTTTTATTTTGATATGGCTCATCAGGCTTCCCCCTTACACATACATCAGCGCATTATTGTACAACAATATCTACGTTGTTTAATCCTGCTTCCCGTGCTACTCGACCAAGCTGCATTTTAATAATGGTTTGTTGAAGGCTGATGCCAAAGATTACTTTGGTAAATCCAGTTTCTTTATAACGTACAAATGAGCCCTTCAATTTTTCCACTTCTCCCGGACCCAAAAGTGCCATCTGGGTACAATCTACCTTGAGTGTAAAGCTGGACGCCTGAATGGATGAGGTTTTGGCTACATAATCTTTTACAAAGCTATCATACTCCTCCTGGCTAAAAACTCCATTCACCGCCATATGTACCGTTTTCATGGCTTGATCTACTTCGATAGTGTAAGGATGTTGACTCATTTTAGAAGGACTCCTTTAATTTCATTTTTTTGTCTATTAAGAGTATCGGAATAATAGGTAGAATTTTTAATATTAAATCAGATAATTCACCACTAAAATATTACAAATTTGTGAATATAAAAAACCGTCACTGCTCCTAGAAGAAGCAACTGACGGCTAGAAATTTGCGTATTCTCATATGAAATTAATTCGTAAACGTATGGCGACCGAGTGAGATGACAGCCGGGCGACTTTTACTCCATTTGGCTGTAGCAATGGCCGGGTTGTAATAAAACAAGGACCCATTGGTCGGATCAGCACCATTAAGTGCCTGTCTGGCTGCACGGTACGCAGTCTTGTTGGGTTTCAGGCGGTATTGACCATCCTGTACAGCGGTAAATTGACCAGGCTGCAAAATAACGTCCGGGATCGAGCTTGGAAACTCACCGGACTGAACACGGTTTAATACGACAGCGCCGACAGCCACTTGACCTTCAAACGATTCCCCGCGAGCCTCAGAATAAATGATACGAGCCAGTTGATCCAGCGCGGTTACGCGCACCTCTCCGAAGGATTCCAGCTTGGCTTGTGTAGCCGCTCCGGCTACTCCATCAGGTGTCAGACCGTTATCCCGTTGAAAACGAGCCACCGCTTTACTGGTCAGAGAACCATAGTACCCAGTAAACCCAGCCTTGAAATAACCGAGCGAATGAAGCTGCTGTTGAAGCTCCAGCACCCGTTCGCTTTGAACCCCTTTCTTCAAAGCTGACGTTTGTGCTTGTGCTTGTCCTGGTGCGACTGACAATACAGTACCTAACATACATGCGCAGGACAGGATTAAAATAGATAACTTTTTCATATTCCAGACAACCTCCTCTTTCATGTTCTGTCCGGTGCAACCATTCCGGCCTGTACAACTCAGGGACGTTTATCCGATGATGTTTCTTATGACATAACTTATGCCTAGCTGCAGAAATGACGCGTGGCTACATACGGAATGGGACAATCATGCTTTCACACGTCCGTTGCAGTATACCATAAGCCGCATTTACGTATCATCCGGCTCTGGTCCTAAGACTACCCAAGCAAATAAAACGCCATCCCTAAAGGGATGACGTGTATTAAGAACAATGGATCATGTTCTGACCACACTTGAATACGTGACTTTTTTCGCTATTTTTCGCTTCAACTTGCCCGGGACCGGAGCCTGATTTCTACTAATTCAAATCACATATCCGCGCACACATACATGGGCGTATGCATAGGGTAGCGTACGATCATCAAATTTCGAATAATAGAAAGGCAGGAAACGACGCGTGGATTCATATATGGATTACACCTCCCCTACTGTACAATTTACCTATGATTTAAGAGACAATGTTTTGTTTCAGAAGGATGCTCAAAACTCGATCAACGAGCTGTCGATCCAGCAGCTGAATACATTGGCGAATGTATCGCTGCTGGATATTCGCCTTAGCACAGCTAATGTTGTGGAGCCTCACTATCACCAAAATGCCACAGAACTGGTATACTGCATCTCTGGAGCAGTAACCGTGTCACTGATTAACCCCTTCACCCTCGAGTTACGACATTTTCCGATCACACCTGGCCAAGTGGCTAACGTTCCTCAGGGATGGTGGCATTATCTGGTCGCCACGATGGACAACACTCATTTGTTGACCATTTTTAATGCTCCGACCCCTGAATTCATACTGGGCTCCGACATTTTGCGGCTAACGCCAAGTAACATTCTGGCTCATACTTACTGCCTGAATGAGAATAAGATTCAGGAAGCACTCGCCCCAATTAAAAAGCCTGTCATCATCGGTCCTCCCAATGACTGCAAGCAGCAGCCCCCCCGAAAACCTGGGATACATGTAAGGCTTGCCGATACTTCACCCCACCCTCAGGTCGCCCCCCAAAGAGGTTACGCCCATACCAATGGATATCCTGGCTTCTCTTTTAATCCCTATCAAGAATAGGCTAACTCTAGTCAGGCCTTAAGTTCGAGGGAATACCTTTTCCCTGTATGTTCGCCGTTACCATAAGACCGTCCCTCTCATAAAATGCCAATGTATAAGAGGGGGTGATGGAATGGACGCTTATTACAACTGTTTGAACTGCATGAATAAAAAAGTGCGTATTCTCACCGTTGACGGAAAACAGTACGAAGGAACCATTATGGATGTGGATCGTAATAATGTGTACTTAAAAACAGAACGGAACGGACGTGTACAAACGTCTGCCTTTTATCCTGGCTACGGGTATGGGAATCAAATCTTAACTTTGAGCTTGTTCACCCTGCTGGCGATTGCGTTAATTTAATCTCTGTTCCATTGTCCGTTCCTGTCTATAGATGCCAATGTACCTCAAATGACAGCTGCCCAGCCCGGCACAGTTTGTGTAGGGCCTGTACGCTGTTATTTGAGGTGTTTTATCATACGTTCCATCCTCTAAAACACTTAACCCCCCATCGGTTATATACCGATGGGGGGTTAAGCTACTCATTTCAATTTAAACCCATAAAGACTTAGTAATGATAACGAGCAAAATGAACAGTACCAGGATAGCTCCTGTCGATGTCCATACTCCTGGGTAGCCCCCTACTGAACCGCCACCACAACCTCTTTCACATTCACTCATGGTCATTGCCTCCTTCAATTCAAGGTACAACATAGCTTATGTATTGAGCTTTCCTATGGACCGGGCTTTTCGGCAATGTTATGAATGTTTTCGCTGATGGGCATTAGCCTACACCTTTCCTAGGCAGGAGCATAGGATAACACAACTAATCTTGAAGGAGTGAAGCAATTGAATTCAAATCAAATGCTCAATTACAACGTTAATCAACCTTTTCCTCACCATCCTACCTCTCACCACGTCGTGGTGCACCCTGTAGATCCATACGTCGTAGAAACATTAAAATCGGTGATCGGCAAGTACGTTGTACTTGAGACAACACGTGGCAGAATTGATGGATGCGTAGTCGATTGTAAGCCCGACCATGTCATTTTAGATGTATACGGAAAAAAATTCTTTGTTAGAATCAGCGAAATCGTATGGATCATGCCCAACTAAACAAATCAGACATTAAAAATCCTCGCAGATCCCGTTCCGGATTCGCGAGGATTGATCATGATATGATTTTGCTAATCGAGCTCTCCTGCCAGTGAAGCCCGGAGTTCATCTATCGTTCCGTTGTATTCATCCAAATCGACTTGGCCTTGAATACCCGGAACACTGCCTGTGCTACTGTACTGCCAAGCCCACCAGTTATTCCAAGCTGGAACCGCGGTCGGCTTTTGCGTAGTGCTGTATCGGGCTACCCACAGTTTATACATAGAAAATGTAGGATCAAACTTGGAAGCAAAAACATTGCCCGTGTATACGATTGGCTGACGCCCGGTAAGCCTCTCCATTTCATCCAAAAAGGCATGAGCCACTTCACTAATTTGTGCAGGAGTAAGACCTTTGGGGTTATTTTCATAGTCCATCACAGGGGGCAGATCTAGCCTGCCTCCTGCTGAATCTATTGCCCTGGCAAAATTAGCTGCTTCCTGACGAGCTCCATCCGCGGTAGTAGCATTCAAAAAGTGGTAAGCGCCAACCAAGATGTTAGCATCTCTGGCACCCTGTACATTTATCAAAAATTGATTATCTTGATATTTTGTGCCCTCTGTAGCTTTAATAAAAGCAAATGTCTTACCTGCCGCTGCCACTTGCTGCCAATCAATATTGCCATTATAGTGTGAGACGTCAATTCCTTGCGCGTGTCCATCAGAAGAAATCGCAGGTACAACAGGTATGGTAGGTATAACGTCCTCGGTAGTTGATGGCTCCTCCGTTTCCTGATCCAACGCTATAACAACCTTACCATCATCCGCATTGAGTACATGAAAGGGTGTGCTGTGATTAAGATCAACCACAATACGTACCGATGCGGGGGTTGTACTAAACATGGAGTATCTTACTTGGGAAACATCTGGATCTTCAGTGACTGGAAAACTTCCTTGTCCACTACTGTCAAATGATTGCGATGCTAGAAATTCCTCAGAAAACGTTGAACTAGGTATGTCTACAACAATACGGTCTGCATGAGTCAACGTAGTTACTTTGGGGGTTGCTTTTCCATTAACAGCTATAGTCAATTGGTGATTAGCGAAGCTAATTTGGTTTATAGCTGTACGCGCACTCTCTTTAGGATTACTTACAGCTGGAGTAGCAGAATGATCATGAGTGGACTCGCTATTGTCGCTTGAAGTAGGCGGAGTCGTCAGGAACACAGTTTTAAGCTCGTTGTTCCAGGCCACATCAATCCCTGTCTGTTCAGACACAAAGCGAAGCGGAACATAAGTCGTCCCCTCTCTAAGCAAAGGCGCTACAGCCAATCCCATTTGATGATCATTGACAGAGGCTATGGGATTGTTGACCTGAAGACTGAGGTTAAGATTTTGCTTATGTATAGTTATGGTCCCTGTCTTGGACTCCCAATTCACGCTATAACCCAATTCCTCTACAATGAGACGGAGTGGAACCAGTACATTCCCCTTTACTTCTTGAATCTGAACACCTTTGCCAACACTTATATCTTTACCATCCAACTGAAGATGTGAACTCGAAGATGCAGCATGACTTTCTCTTGGAAATGCTAGTAGAAACAGAAACAAAAAAGCAAATAAACAAATTTTCTTCATTATGTACCCTACCATTCTCTAAATTTTCGCTTATGAAATTCTTGCACTCTATGATTCTCAGGACCTCCATTTTGATAGACGCGAATCATATGTAAAAAGTTACGATTAATTCAGTATATATTTCAGTCTTATCATACAAAAGTACTAAAAAACTCTGCCAGCTATACAGCAAGCAGAGCTTTTTCCAGTTTTATTAATCTAGTTTACTAGCAATCTTATCCCAAACGAATACTTCATGTTCACACTGTTAAAAATGTTAACCCTATAAGAATGATCGAAGTAACAGACAGTACCAGTAAGGGAAGCATTGCTTTCTCCCGCAAAGCCTTAAAGCTCACATTCAGCCCCATGCCTACCATAGCCATCGTTAACATAAAGGTGGTAACTTGAGAAATTCCGTTCGTCAGACTAGATGGAACTACAATATATTTTCCAAAAACATAGCTGCCCACAATACTTGTAGCCATAAAGCCGATGAGGAACCAGGGGAACTCCACTTTAGCGTCTGTATGAATTTTTCCAGTTCGTTTCATCCAAACCATTAAAACAAAGCTGAGCGGTATGAGTAAGAAAACACGCCCCAGTTTGGCTAATAAGCCCATTGCAAGTGCATCCTGTCCGGCAGGCGCTGCAGCTAAGGCCACATGTGCAATTTCATGTAAACTGATACCCGACCAGATTCCATATTGCATATCCGTCAAAGGAAGCCAGGGCCGAAGCACAGTAAACAAAATGGCAAATACCGTTCCAACCAAGGCAATGAGTCCTACCCCTATGGCTGTATCCTCATCTTTGGATTTTAACAAGGGAGAAACCGCTGCAATCGCTGCTGCACCGCAAACTCCTGTTCCAATACCAAGAAGAAGCGAAAGCGAAGCATCTGCCTTGAAACGTTTTGCCAGCCAAACCGTAAAAAAGATGGAAAATACAACAGTGCCCACATCACGCAAAAGTAAACCAAGTCCATGATGAATGACAACATCCATGTTCAACTTCAGCCCAAATAACACAATAGCTCCACGTAGTATTTTCTTTGCTGAAAACTCAACTCCCAAGCGCACAGCTTCAGGGTATCCCCACAACTGTCGGTACAGAATAGCGAGAAACATGGCACAAGCCAATGGACCTACATAATGAAAGCCTGGCAATTCGTTCAGGCCATAGCCTGCCAAAGCAAATAACATCGTGAGGACAATGCCAAATATACGCTGGAATAATCGACCTCTGTTCGAAAATAATTTGGTGTGTTGTGTATGACTGTTCATGGTGAACCCCTCCAATTCTACATGCATCCAGCTTAATATGTTTTTTGTCATAAGAAAAATAAATCATTATAATAATGATAATAAGTAAATAGATATGATGAATTTGGAGGAATGGGCCTTGGACCAATCTTTAATCGTATTTGTTATGGTCGCGGAGAAACAAAATTTCACACGAGCTGCCGAGGTGTTACACATGACCCAACCTGCGGTAAGTCAATATATTCAAACGCTGGAACGTAGCGTAGGAACCCGCCTCCTGGAGCGTAGCAATAAGTATGTACGCTTAACCAAAGCAGGTGAAATTGTGTATCATCATGCTCAGGAGATTATCCGTCTCCATACACGGATGCAGTATTTGGTGGACGAGCTGATGCATACAGCAAAAGGAAACCTGTCGATCGGCGCAAGCTACACGTATGGCGAATATGTGCTGCCGCATGTGATCGCGCAAATGAGGGTCCGGTATCCACTCATTCAGCCCTCCATTACCATCGGCAACACCCAGGAAATTGAAAAACTCATGATCCATAATCAACTGGATGTAGGCATTATCGAAGGAGAATTTCAGCATGACCATTTACACATCGAATCATTTGCTGATGATAGAATGTATATCGTCGTTCCGCAAAATCACCGTTTGGCTGGTAAATCTCAAGTGGATGTAAGTGAGCTGCAAGAGGACATCTGGATTCTGCGGGAAGAAGGTTCTGGAACCCGGGAAGCGGCTGAAAAAATGTTTGCACGGTTTCAGTTCTCCCCTTCTCATATGATGAATTTTGGCAGTACACAGATCATCAAAGAGTCTGTAGAAGCAGGCTTGGGGATTTCTTTGCTGTCCCAATGGGTCATTCAGAAGGAACTTGCTCTGGGAACATTAAAAGTACTGGATATTCGTAATCTTCCGGTTATTCGAAAATTCTCCTTCCTAACTCCTTCTTCGACATTTGAAACGAAAGCAAGCACCGCTTTTTTGGAGATTTTGCGAAGTTATAATGTGAAAAGGTAAAGTGCAGAAACAACGAAAAAAGCACCCATTAAGGTGCTTTCAACATAATCATTATCATGTTTTTTTATGAGGAAAGATGATCCTTACCATGATAGAAGAAATGAGAAAAATCAGCGTAGCTTCCTTGGAATTGTTGCATATCATGAGCAGCAATACCTACAAAATTTCCTGTAAAACCCCCGGATAAAAAGCTGATATCCTGCATTTCAAAAAGCCGCTTCCAAGCAGGTTTGTCTCCGACTCCATAATAAAATTGCCCGTGGGATGCATGGACTTCCACAGCTAAATGTATAGGAAGATCGTCCTGAAGCGTAATTGCTTGAGGAACTAAGGTAAATGTATTGGCTTCACATCGCATCATGCGCAGTACCTTCCCTTGCCCCTCCTCATAGCTAATATAGGCGTACAAATAATCTTCTTCATTAAGGTACAGTAGTAGCCCCGCCATTTGTAAATAGCTTGTCGGCTTATACTCCAATGCTGTTTCTACCCGGAAATGATGATCCGTTTGCCGAATGGCAAGCACGTGATGCTGGAACAGACTTTGAATGGATTCTCCAGCCAGAATGCGAAGGTAGCCTGGGCGCTGGCTTAATGAACACCAGCTATCGTCCGCCAGGATACGCAATGTGTTCCACGTTTTATCTAATGTGGGTCCCTCGAAAAAATCCTCAAAAACATAACTCTGCTGCTCTTGCTTAACCGAGAACATCCCTTGAGGTGCGGGTACCTCCAATTGAGGTGTATGGCCCCCAGCAGTTAATCGGAGCCAGCCTTCATCATTCCAGTACACTTGCTGCAAGGCTGTTTCCCGTCCTAAAATGGCATATTTCCCCTCTACTGGACGTGTGCATAAATGAGCCATGTACCATTCGCCGTCTGGTGTTTGTACAAGACTGCCATGTCCTGCGCATTGTAACGGGAAATCAAGTTGATCACGTGACGTAAGCATTGGATTGTGCGGGTCTACTTCATATGGCCCGGATATCTGCTTCGAGCGTGCTACGGTAACGGCATGCCCCGTACCCGTTCCGCCTTCCGCTGTAACAAGATAATAATATCCGTTTTGCTTGTAGATGTGAGGCGCTTCTGTTTTCTTCAAAGGAGTACAATCAAAGATTTTAACAGGCTCGCCAATGAGCTGTTGTTGCTTGCTGTCATACTCCTGCATGACTATACCGGAAGATTTATTGCTTTCCAACATGCGGTAATCCCACAATGCGTTCAACAGCCATTTACGTCCGTCCTCATCATGAAATAAAGACGGATCAAATCCGCTACTGTTAAGATAAACGGGGTCCGACCACGGTCCTTGGATCGTAGGCGCCGTCATCACAAAATTATGAACATCCTTGAACGGACGTTTGGTGCTTTTCACATCCGTATAGAGCAGATAAAAAAGGTCATCTGCATAGCTAAGCTGCGGTGCCCAAATGCTACAATTTTTAGGATTACCTCTTAAGTCAACCTGATCGGTCAAAATATCTGTGCAATGCTCCCAATTTGCCAAATCTTTGGACTGGTACACCCGCACTCCAGGCAGCCACTCAAACGATGACACCACAATATAGTAAGTATCTTCGACACGTGTAATACACGGATCGGGATTAAAGCCTTTTAATATGGGATTTTGGATCATCATGAGACCTCACTTCTCCTTACTTCCAAAATGTAACTTCAGCAAAAACCTGTTCCTTGCTCCATGCTTCTGTTCCCGCTTCAAAACAATCCGCCCAAGTAACACGCTGCTTACGTAACGCAGCAACTTCATCGGGTCCGTTATATTCCTGATAACAGACCGTTTTCTCGTTCGCAACATT
>NZ_WUDQ01001030.1:0-587 GCF_009827695.1 Paenibacillus sp. OT2-17
AGCCTTTGTTTTTTCGGGCAAAAGCAATTTGCAAACTTTAGCGAGTCGTATACATCCTGTATTCGGCATTGTCTTTACAACCATTCTTTATCTAGCCATCGGGCCTTTATATGCAATTCCTAGAACCGGTAGTGTGTCATTTGAAATTGGAGTAAAACCTTTTTTTTCAAACAATGCAGATCATCCTGTCGCACTTTTTGTATTTACTATCCTTTTTTTTGCAGTTGCATGTTTGTTATCACTTAATCCTACAAAAATTATTGATGTAATTGGAAAGTTTTTAACACTCATTAAATTGACATTCATTTGATTACTTGTGATTGTAGCTATTATTCACCCAATAGGAAAGTTCCAAGAACCTGCGGAGGGTTATACATCGAATGTCTTTTTCAAAGGCTTTCAAGAGGGGTATTTAACATTGGACGCTCTTGTAGCCTTTATTTTTGGAATTATCATTGTGAATGCAATTAAGGATAGAGGAGTTACTTCCAAAAAAGAGTTGATGATCATTTGTGCCAAAGCGATAGCAATTGCGGTTATACTCTTAGCTTTTATCTATACGTCTCTTTCATACATGGGAGCTTCTA
>NZ_WUDQ01001031.1:0-583 GCF_009827695.1 Paenibacillus sp. OT2-17
TAGGTAAACAGTACTTCTACGTCGTGCTTTGCCGCGAAAATTCCAATTTCCTCATGGAATTGCTTTTCCTCAGGTCCCAACTCCAGCATGTCACCAAGCACGGCGATTTTACGTCCGTCCGTTTTATACGCAGACAGCGTCTGAATTGCAGCCTTCATTGAAGCCGGACTGGCATTATAAGCGTCGTTTAGCACGGTAAGTCCATTAGGACAGTTCACGACCTCAATGCGCATGCCCGTCAGCTTTAAAGACGACAACCCTTTACGTATATGGTCTACATCGACATTGAAATGACGCGCTACCGCCAGTGCTGCCAAACCATTTACAACATTGTGCTGTCCAAGCAAGGGAAGCCGGAAAGCCTCTTTGCCAGATTGGGCTGTTATAAATAAGCTGCCTTCTCCATCGGAAGTGATTTCAGTTGGATAGTCATCGTTGCCTGCAACTAGCCCGAACGTAAACAATTTTAAACCTTCAGGCTTGACCGTTTCAGACTCCGCCAACACTTGTGAAAGCAGTGGTTCATCCCCGTTGTAGATCAGCAAACCACCAGCCTTAAGGCCACTTGTGATCTCCAACTTTG
>NZ_WUDQ01001032.1:0-577 GCF_009827695.1 Paenibacillus sp. OT2-17
CGGTGCGGATATTTGCCGTTTAGCGGAAGAATCTTGGATACAATGGATTTTCTGAAAATTATGTTTCCATCGCTATCTTCGTATCAGTTGGGTTTTGTGTCTTCTGAGTTCGGGCTGGCGCATGATCGCCCTCACCAAGCAGACAGCGACGCGTTGGCTACGGCTGAGGTGTTTTTAAAGTGTCTGGGTGAACTTCAAGCATTACCTCTGATAACGATACAGCGGCTTAGTGATTTGTTTGCAGAGGAAGACAGTGACCTTGGATGGTTTCTTGATGGGGTGCGTGAAGAGAAAGAGCTTGATCCTATTCAGGATTTGGAGGGACATCAGTTTTTTCGTCAGCTTGCGCTAAAAGTGGAAGATTGGACGGAGCTAGCTGCACCGCGTAGAGAAGATGACCCGAATCCACTTTCAGGTGTTTTCTTTGAGGAGTACATGGATGATGTGCGGGACAATTTGCGTTCATCCTTGAGCCAATATGAGGAGCGCGAGGCGCAGATACAGATGATTGAGGGTGTAAATCAGGCACTGAGTGAAGACAAGCATCTGCTGATCGAAGCAGGTACAGGAACAGGAA
>NZ_WUDQ01001033.1:0-576 GCF_009827695.1 Paenibacillus sp. OT2-17
TGTACCTCCATCATGCTAACGTCGGCATGAAAATTCATAATTGTCAGCGCAGAGCCAAAAAACAGAAGCACCCATACCAAAACAAACAGTATTTTGGACGGCTTACGGGGTTTCTCCACAAGTTCCACAAGTACATGCGGCTTCCCGAGAGATTCAACTACGACCCCCGGAATATGATCTCTAATTTTTGCTATAATCTGCAGCATGTCTATCAGTATCAGATTACCGTCCTGGTGCTGCGGCCGCTTGAGAACAAGCTCAAGCAAATCCTTTTCCCATTCAGGATTAGTCAGCAGTTGGGCTACATCACCCAAATGTAAATCCTGCCCTTGTATCATGCGGACACGGCTGCGGAGCCGCAAGTAGACAATAGGAGCTACTGTAGGAGCCGGACTATGAGTCATCCGATCCCCTCCTTATCCTCGTAATTATCGATTAGTATGGAACGAAGCAAGGAAACCTATTCTGTGTATTGTCTTTTATCCCACGCAAAAAAGAGTACCCCTTGCCATTAAAATGGCTTTGGAATACCCTTTAGTAATACGTAAGCATAAGGATGTCACTAAGATCCTGACT
>NZ_WUDQ01001034.1:0-575 GCF_009827695.1 Paenibacillus sp. OT2-17
ACGTAGCCGTCCCGCTTCGCATCCTTCACAATATCATCCATGTAACGGCGAACGCCTTGGAACACGTCAAAATACTGGTCGATAAAGCGAGCCGCTTCCTTCCGCGTAATATTCAAATTTTGTGACAGACCATAATCACTGATTCCGTAGACAATCCCAAAGTTGACTGCCTTCGCAGAACGCCGCATGTTGGAGTCCACATCTTCCGCTGCTACACCAAACACATCGGATGCGGTCTTGGTATGGATGTCCATATCGTGGACAAAGGCTTCCTTCAAACGTTCATCATCTGAAATATCAGCCAGCACCCGCAGCTCGATCTGTGAGTAGTCTGCCGCTAAAATAGACCAGCCCGGTTCGGACGGAACAAATACTTTGCGGATTTTACGACCCTCTTCAAGACGAATCGGAATGTTTTGCAAATTCGGAAATTGACTGCTCAAGCGTCCAGTTGCTGCAACCGTCTGCCGGAAATACGTATGCACCTTACCCGTTTTCTCCGAAATTTCTTTAAGCAATCCTTCGACATACGTCGATTGGAGTTTGGCAATTGTACGGTACTGCAAAATGTTTTG
>NZ_WUDQ01001035.1:0-567 GCF_009827695.1 Paenibacillus sp. OT2-17
CGCAATGTAAATGGCAGGTAGCGTAAAAGCGATCAAAAAGCTCATCATTCGAATCGTTCTTAGAAATGAACTAATAATCCAACGGCCGTGATAATCATCTGGGCTTTGGTAAAATGCAAAAAAAGAGACGGGAGCTATTAGAGCAGTTGGGCTACCTTCAGCCAAAATCGCTATGCGTCCCTCCATTAGATTGGCGGTCACACGATCCGGTCGTTCCGTGCTGAGCTGTTGAGGGAAGAGGGAAAAAGGGTTGTCCTCAATAAACTCTTGAATAAAACCGGGGGGGAGCACCATATCGGAGGAGATCGCTTTAATTCTCGTTTTCACTGCTTCCACTAGCTCAGGATTAGCCAAGTCTTGAACATAGACAATAGCGATTATAGTCCGGGTTTTAGATCCCACATAAAAGTAGCGTACAACCAGTGACGGTGTGACAATTTGTTTGCGAATCAGATTCAGATTGATGGATAACTGCTCAATGAATCCATTGTGCGGTCCGCGAATAATCCCTTCGTTTTCTGGTTCGTCCGTACTGCGAGCATACGTTTTTTCTGAAGAAAGGATAAA
>NZ_WUDQ01001036.1:0-566 GCF_009827695.1 Paenibacillus sp. OT2-17
GGCAAGGGACTGGTCTACTATTGGGGTGCAGCTTTTGACCTAGCATTAGCGGCTGAGCTCCTAAGACAGCTGCCGGTGACATCTCCGCTTGCGGGGTGGTGCAAAGCTCCTTCGACGGTAGAAGTCGCTATTCGTGCGGATGTACAAGAAGAGCTGGTATTTCTACTGAATTACAGCGGAGAAACGGCTCAGGTTAAACTGAGTGTTGAGACGGAGGAACTCCTTTCCGGTAGGAGGCTTACTGGTACCGTACCATTGGAACCGTATGGAGTATGGGTATTAAAGAAAGTTTAAAATGAAGAGAGCATCAGCCGCTGATCTTAATCCGAAGATCAGCGGCTTTTTATTGCATAAAGCAAAGGAATAACGTGTTGCATTTGTATACAGGGTTCCGCTCAAAAATCGCTGTCTTTCCTATGGGTTCTTGAACCAGAGAAATCGGACATGATCGGCATTTAATACAAAATTAATAATTTAATACAAGTTTATTGACTCCTTCAAAGAATACAAGTAAACTAATTGTAATATAATCACAGTAAATTGAGATGGGTGATGCAATGCTTGAG
>NZ_WUDQ01001037.1:0-558 GCF_009827695.1 Paenibacillus sp. OT2-17
GGGTGTTGAAATCACACTGTTTGATGAATTAATTGCATTTTCAAGGGAATCCCGCAGCTGCTTGGACAGCTTTTGTTCAGCAATGTGTATCAAATTCGGATCACTATTCATTAACGCTAACACATGCGTATTAGGCGGATAGGTCGGGATTGCTTTGGGCTGAAATTGGGGATCGACATATGTCAGAGCATAAATGGATGCTTTATGCAGATAGGCATCAACAATCGCGCTCGAAAACGATAAAATTTCCTGCTCATTCAAAGTGACCCAGACAATTGGACCTTCCAGTCGGGAAATCTTCTTTTTGGATAATAGAATGTAATCCTGACCTGTTGGAAATTGAATGCGGATATCCACTTCGTCCCCCGACTTCAGGCTGTTGGGCAGTACCACCACCTTTAGCTCACGGTTGCGTAAATCTTTAGGTGTGGGTTCATCAGCAGTTATCATAGCCGATGTAAGCACAGATCCTTTTTTAAGCTCAATCTTGGCTGTGGTTCCGGAAACTTCACTTTTATCTGCCAGCAAATTTGATGGAGCCTGAGAACCGGGAACTTT
>NZ_WUDQ01001038.1:0-555 GCF_009827695.1 Paenibacillus sp. OT2-17
TTCCACATAGGTATGGAACAAGGCTCCTGCTTCAATAGCAGCAACATCCGATACTCCCACATCTCCAAAACCGTAGATGATTTGTGCCTTCTCCTCGACGGTTACCATATCCAAAGCTGCCAGTGGCTGCTGCGGATGCAGTGTAATTGCACGAACAAGCTCAGTAAAATGTTGTGCCAATCGCGCGATGGTTTCAGGCTTGTACAGCGCCGTGCTGTATTCCAGACTGCACAGAATGCCTTCCGGCTGCTCCACTGCATCCAAGGTCAGATCAAATTTGGCCGTGTTATTGTCCGTCGGATACGTCTTAAAGGTCAGACCCTCCAGTTCGAACTCCTGCTGCTCAAATGTTTTCAACTCAAACATCGTGTCAAACAGCGCATTTCGGCTCGTATCCCGCGTCAAATTCAGCTTTTCAACCAGCTCTTCAAAAGGATAGTCCTGATGCTCATAAGCACTGAGCGCATGCTCTTTCACCTCTTGCAAGTAATCCAGGAACGTTTTGTCGCCAGACGGATAATTGCGGATCGCCAGCGTGTTGAGGAATACGCCTAC
>NZ_WUDQ01001039.1:0-555 GCF_009827695.1 Paenibacillus sp. OT2-17
CCCCATAGAGGCCAAATTACTTTCCGGTTTCTCCGGTTTCTCTGCAAATTCTGTGACACGCAGATCTTCATCGGCACTCATAACACCAAAACGGTGTGCTTCATCCCAAGGTACCTCCATGACAGAAATGGTAGCCGCAGCTCCTTTTTCCTTATGGAGGTTCAGCATTTCACGATAATTCATATAGTAAATATGATCACCGGATAAAATAAGCACATGCTCCGGATTTCGGCTGTCAATATATTCGATATTCTTATGAATAGCATCTGCCGTTCCTAAGTATTCAGCGTTACCTGTATTATAAGATGGAAGCAGGGTAATTCCTTTGTTATCTGTTTTTGTAAGACCCCATGGTGTTCCATCCCCGATATGTTCGTGCAAGGATTCTGCCTCATATTGCGTCAGTACACCTACAGTATCAATGTCTGAATTTACGCAGTTACTGAGAGGAAAATCGATGATCCGGTAATGACCGCCAAAAGGTACGGCGGGTTTTGCAATCGTTGAAGTAAGGGGAGCAAGACGGCGTCCCTCTCCGCCTGCCAGCAGCATGGC
>NZ_WUDQ01000103.1:0-10412 GCF_009827695.1 Paenibacillus sp. OT2-17
TCATTTTAGAAACCAAAATGGATGTGGACATACCCGCAGCACATGCCAAAATAATTTTTTTCATATTTGAGCGCCTCCAGAATTCATTTTTAACTATTTATACTCTTCATCCAGATCAGCAATAAATGAGCGTTCCTTGATAGCGGCTTGATACCAGTAGCCGGATTTCTTCAAATGCCGACTTCGATCATTGTCCAGGTTAATTTCCACCAGTCCATAGCGATTTTTAAAAGCATTCATGGGAGAAACGTTGTCTGTAAAGGCCCACAGCATATAACCTGTACAGTTGGAGCCCGCTTCTACAGCTTGTAATGTGTAGTATAAATGCTCAGTTATAAAGTCAATACGATAGTCGTCCTGAATAATGTGTTCCTCATTTTTGAAAGCAGCTTCATTCTCAATGCCCATACCATTTTCCGCGACAAACCACTCGATATTGTGATATTCGTTCTTGATACGCATTCCCATATCGTAAATGATTTTCGGATAAATCTCCCAGCCCCGTGACTTGTTCATTCTTTTACCCGGAAGATCAAAATGCTCATAGTAGTAAGAGGGGTGAAAGGGGGTGTTTTCGTTCCACGCTTTACTCTGTGCTTTTACCCGGTGGGGATAATAGAGATTGATCCCGACGTAGTCAACGGTATTTTCCTTAATGACTGCCAGTTCTTCCGCTGTAGCTTCAAATGTAATATCATGCTTGCCCATGAGATCGAACAATTCTTGCGGGTATTCGCCTTTAATAAGCGGGTCCAGAAATACTCGATTGTAAAATAAATCATACACATGTGCCGCATACTGGTCATGAGGGGCGCTTGATCGGGCATAAGTGACTTCGGGATTCAGAATAACGCCTATTTTAGCCCCGTGCTGACTATAGTTTTTTGATTTGAAAAGCTGTACGCATTTCGCGGTAGCCAGCGTTTTATTATAGTTCCATTGCATCCACTTCCGCGTATTTTGTTCATAGGGATAGCGAAGGGCATCTAGATAGACACGAGTCTGTACAACAATGGGCTCATTAAACGTAAACCAGTGCTTGACCCGATCGCCGTACCGTTCAAACACTTTATCCGCATATTTTACAAACAGCTCCACCACATGCTTGGAAGACCAGCCCTCATATTTGTTCAGCAAGTAGGCGGGTACCTCATAGTGTTCCAGACAAATCATCGGCTCGACTCCGCTCGCAATCAGCTCATCAATGACCCGGCCCATATAATCCGCATATGTTTCATCCACCACTACATTCTCATAATCCGTTAAGAAGCGGGACCAATTAATAGAAGTCCGATAATGGGTTAAACCAATCTGCTTCATCAGCGCAATATCTTCGGCATAGCGATTATAAAAGTCGGTTGCAACCGCGGGTCCATATCCATTGTGCCAGACATAGCGGTCATTTTTGTACCATTGGTCTAGGAATGAGTCCTGACCTTCTTTTTTACCGCTCCAGCCCTCTGTCTGCCAGGCGGAAGCCGCTGCACCCATGATGAAATTCGACGGAATTTGTATCGTATGTTTAGCCATGACATGTTTCTCCTTTTCATTGTATAAAGAATGCGTTTCCAATTAATTGATGTATTTCTATAGTAACGCATTATTCAGCCGTTCGCTTGTTGGCAATTTTGACGAATGGGAAATAAATGATAATGGCTACCACAATACAAATGATCTGAGTTACGACGGCGCCAATGCTTCCACCTGTAGACAGGTAGGCATTAATAATAGGCGGAGTAGTCCATGGAACCATGACGACGGCTTTACCTGCAAATCCAAGCAACGTCGAGAAGTAACCAATCGTTCCTGTGATGAGCGGAGTAATAATGAAAGGGATAGCCATCAATGGATTCAGCATAATCGGAAGTCCAAAAATGACAGGCTCATTAATATTAAACAGACCCGGACCCAATGAAAGCTTTGTTATTTCCTTCATATCTTCACGCTTGGAAGCGATCATAATACAAATCAAGAGGGCCAGCGTAATTCCTGAACCACCGATACTCATGTATACGTCCCAGAAAGGCATCGTAATAATGTTCGGAATGGGCAGTCCTTGCTCATAAGCAGTCATGTTGACGGTAATCGCGCCAAGCAGCAGGGGTTCACGAATGGGCTTTACCATTTGGTTCCCGTGAATACCGATCACCCAGAAGATTTGCGCAACCAGCATCAGCACCAGTATACCTGGCAGTCCCTGTACTACGGTCTCCAGAGGTTTTTGCACCACATTATAGACGGCATCGTACAGGTAGAGACCTGTAAACTTATGAAAAAAGAATCCAAACATTGAGAAGACAGTCACCGTAATAATGGTAGGAATGAGTGCCGAGAAAGAAACGGCCACATTGCTGGGAACACTCTCAGGCATTTTAATTTTTAGTTTATCGGACTTGCCCAGTTTGCTGTATAGCTCAACGGATAGGATGCTTATGAAAATACCTAAAAACAAGCTCTTGGTATCCGTAAATTGACGGGCTATGACGTCTGTTACCTTTTGCATGTCACCGTTAACCATCAACTCTATCGTGGTTGGTGTCACAGAGATAAAACAGATTAAAGCGAGCAAACCGGGGAAGAGATTTTTCTCACCGTTAATTTTTCCTAGCTCCAGACCAATCATGAAAATAGCCAGAATGGTAAGGATATTCAAGCTGGCATAGTTAATGCCTGAGAAAATCGGTTTGTACTCAGCCAGGAATGAGAACGGCTTAAAATGCGCAAGGCCATTGACCGGGTCCATGACCATATTAGAAATCAATACAGCAAAGGCACCGACAATAATAACAGGCATCAATGTGATAAAAGCTGATTTGATCGCTATAATATATTTAAAATTGTTGATTGCATTTGCTACCGATGTGAGGCCGTCAACCAGTTTGTCTTTGAAAGCCATAAGATAGCGTCCCTCCCTCTACGATTTCGGTACGAATTGATCAATGCGTTCATACAGGTCTACAAACTCTGAGGCCATATCACGTATAGTGATGGCATTCATCAAATGATCTTGAGCATGCACCATCATGACGGACATCTCTGTTTTTTCACCTGCTGCTTCCTTGCGGATGATTCTGGTTTGAATTTTGTGGGAAGACACCAGTTCTTTTTTTGCTGAGGCTAATTCATCTTTGGCTTCCCTAAATTTCCCCACCTTTGCAAGCTCAATCGCCTCCATGGCTGAACTGCGTGCATTCCCTGCGTATAATATAATTTGGAATACAATCTCTGTATCATCCATGTCCTCCATGTCCTCCATGTTCACGTCGTGCTCTGTAGATTCATCATTATTCACGTGATCTTCTCTCCTTTCAATGATCCCTTCGTATGGCTATTATAATTTGGAATCGCTTTCAACATAACGCACATTATTTCCTCTTCTTAACGGAAATAAATCGTTCTTCATACTCCTCATGTTCAACAATTTTTATGCAACACTTCTATGAATTCTGTATACGATTTGCAGCGAATAAGCTGCTGGACGAGCTGTTCATTATTTAAAATATCAAGCAAAATATGATACATAGTCTGTAAATCTTCTGATTTAGTACGCTGTATGCAGAGCATACAAATAAATTGTACCGGCTTGCCGTCCCAGTCGATAGCTTTTTGTAATGTACAGATGGCCCAAAACGTAGAATCTGCGAAAGGTTCCATCGGATGCGGGATCGCGACAAAGTTGCCAAATGAAGTGGGGGAAACGGCTTCACGCTCTATTACAGATTGCAGCAGGGGGCCTTTTACAAGATCTGCTTCGTGTATTTTTTCGGCTATAAATTCAAGCACTTGGAGTTTGTTCTCAAACTTCTGCTGAAGAAAGACCAATTTTTTTCGTACATACTGCACAGCAGGAAGTCTGGTCTCAGAAATGGCTTGCTCAATTTTAGTAATATCGGAACCGCCTAAAAATGTATTCACATGGATCATGGGGATAGAAAGCGGTTCTGAAATGGGGATCGTGCTAATAACAAAGTCCAGTGTATCCAACGGCATTTGTTTCAGCTTATAAAATTCAGTGGTTCCCACGATATCCAACCTGGAACCGAAGACCGATTGAAGCTTGTAATACAGCAGCTTAGCGCTACCGAGTCCAGAAGCACATACGATCATACATCTTTTGGGCGCGTCCTCCATTTTCTTTCTTTCCATCGCGACTCCGATATGAATGGCTAAATACCCAATTTCATTTTCCTCGATGTGTATATGAAGCCGCTGCTTGATGACCTCCGCAGCAATGATACCTGCTTCAAAGGCAAGCGGGTAATTGGCTTTGATTTCATCCAGCATAGGATTACGCAAATTCATTCCGTATTGATAACGGTTGATCACCGGTTTGAGATGAAGGCAAAATGCAATCAGCAATTCTTGATCGTTTTGAATGTTCATTTTCAACTGCTGATCAATTTGGTCCAGTATTTCAATAGTCAGTTCGTAGATATCTTTATCAATGATCTTTTTAATCTCCACTTCATCCATACGGGCACTAACGACGGTCCTTATACCCAACAGGTGAACAGCAATGTACGCAACTTCAACAAGTGGAAAGGAGTACTTCATGTTTTGTTCCAAGGCGGATACGATCTCAGTCGCCACCCTAAACTCTTTTTGCGCTTCGATTTTTTTCATCTCTTGAGGATAATACGAAACATACCTTTCTTCGCAAATACGCTTACATGCTATAGCAATATGAATGACCAGATTGTTCAGGGCAATGTCCGACAGCTGAATATCATTGATCTCAATACGATCCAGAATCACTTCTCTTATGAATTCCATCTCTTCGTTAGAGATCAGAGGAGGGGGGGACATCTGCTGGTTGCCTATTTCATCTATCCTATTAAATATATAGTCGGAAATGCAATAACGCAGCCTGGCCTCATTACCTTTGACTCGAATACCATGATAGGGTCTATTCTCCAGGGAAAGTCCGTAAGTTGCCAATAACTTGCGTAGTTCTTTGAGGTCATTCTGTAAAGTAGATCGACTAACATACAGGATCTCGGCTAAATCATCAAGTTTAACATATGCATTGGTAAGCAACAGCTTTTTCATTAAAAAACGATTTCTGGCTTCAGAAGAATTCGCTAATGGATAGGGTACATTATTTTCATAATCCTTTAATTGCTTCAGCAGATGATGAAATGCTTGTTCGTCCCGAACCTCTAACTTGTAGCCCGTTCCTTTAAGGGGTTTAACTGCTGCTCCATGTTTTGACAACAGCGCACCCAATTCCTTTAAATCCGTTCGTATCGTTCGAGAAGATACCTTCAATGCATTTGCCAAGTGTTCTCCTTTGACCATCTGTTCAGCAACTAATATACGAAGAATATCAAAAATACGCACAACGAGCCCCCTTTCTTAGCTGTTCTGATGAACAGTATACAACGGTTAGAGCGTAACCAAAAGAAGGGTTGACAACAGCGTAAATCCTAGATGACCTTGACACACCAGCAGATTCAGAGATATAGTAGACACAATAAGTCTTTGATTGAGGTGTAGTTATGAAATTTACAAAAGCTACAAATTATGCACTGCACACCATGCTCATGCTCGTTGCTGATTCGTCGGTTAAGCCGGTAGGTGTTCAGCAATTGGCCGAATCCCAAAATGTTTCACCAACTTATCTTTCAAAAATTTTGACGAGGCTTGTGAAGGCTGGAATGATCGAATCCGTTTCTGGAGCCAATGGAGGCTATCGCCTATCCCGTCATAAAGATGATCTTACTTTTTTGGATATTATCCATGCCATTGAAGGTACGAATTCTTTGTTTGAATGTGATTTTGTCCACGGATCTGAGTGCCTGATTCAAACTGTAATGAGGGAAGCAGAGGAGAAAATGGAACGACATCTTAAAAATACGAAATTGGTCGATTTGGCGCAAAAGCAAACGCAAGTTTAAAAGTAAGCGACTTTATATAGAAAGAGGGTGGTTGCCAGTTATGTAAAGCGTTTTTTTGGTTTTATTACAGATATAAAGAGTCTTTAATATCTTTGAAAAGGAGTTGGGTGTTATGCTGTACGATTGCGCTATTATTGGCGGAGGGCCCGCCGGATTGAATGCAGCCCTCGTGCTGGGCAGGGCAAGAAGAAGTGTGGCTTTGATTGATAATAATCGGCCCAGAAATGCGGTTACGCATGCGTCGCATGGTTTTATTACGAGAGACGGCGTAACGCCAGCCGAGTTCCGCCGTGTAGCTTATGAGGAAGTGCTGCGTTATCCGTCTGTCCATCATCTGCAAACCGAGGTTGTTTCAATTACGAAAAACGAATCCGGATTTGAGGTGCTTGATTCGTCAGGCCTTCGCGTTCAAGCGCGAAAATTGATATTAGCGACGGGCGTAAAGGAGATATTCCCCGAGATCGAAGGTTTTTATCCGTTATACGGGAAAAGTCTGTTTAATTGCCCTTATTGCGACGGCTGGGAGTTGCGGGATCAACCGCTTGTCCTTGTCTCTGAATCGGCGGCTATATTTCATACAGCCAAACTACTCCTTAACTGGAGTAAGGATTTGATCGTATGTACGAACGGTCATGCATCCCTGTCGGAAGAACAAAAAGAACGGCTTCAATCCAAGGGAATTGTGGTAATGGAGCAACCTGTTTCAGCGTTCATCGGTCACAATGGGCAGCTGGAGCATGTGCGCTTTACGGATGGCACTCAAGTCCCGAGGGTCGGCGGTTTTGTGTCTCCCCAGTTTGTACAAAGTACACCGTTTGGAGAACGTTTGGGCTGTGAAAGAACGGAGTCGGGCGGGATCAAGACGGATGAAGCGGGGAGAACCTCCATACCCGGTGTATATGCTGCCGGGGATTCATCGTACTTCATGCCTTCTCAGTTGATTTTTGCCGCGGCCGACGGCAGTCGAACCGCTGCGAGCGTAAATATGGATTTGACAGAGGAAGATTTCAACGAATGACGAGAAATTGGAATATTCTATATGGAATCTGATGATAGAAAAGGCCGCCAACATGGCGGCTTTATTCTAAAATCATTGAGAGAGCAAGCAATAATAAACCAATGATCATAGGTCATTTCAAGGCTAAACAAGATCTTCTTTCAATAACCTCTGTATTCACAAGAACCTGAGTATGATGCCTCTGATGATTGTTATGCCTCTCCATAAGCAAGTTTACAGCAGTTCGGGCCAAAATATCCTTTTTCACATGAATGGTTGTGAGTTCCGGGCTAATCACCTTGGCTTCATGTATATTATCAAATCCCATGACGGAAATTTGCTCAGGCACTCGAATGTTCATCTCTTGAAACGTTTTAATGGCACTGATCGCCATATAATCATTTTCACAAAATAGGGCCGAAGGTAACTCATTCAGTTCATGAATAGCTGTTTTAAATGCGTCCTGTGACATCACAAGCATGGGATGCATATCAAATATAAGCCCATTTTCTATGGAAAGTTTGTGCTCCTCTAAAGCCGCCATAAACCCTTCCTTTCGTTTTTTAAAGTTAAGAATTCTGGTACTGGATTGTACGTATCCTATCTTTCTGTGTCCTGACTGAATTAAATATTGGCCTGCCTGATATCCACCAAGATAGTTGTTAATAGATACGAAACTGGCGTCGACGTGTTCAAAGTAGGTATCTAAAATCACGATATTGGAATGAATGGATTGTATAGAATGAATAATCTCGGAAGTTAAATTGGTGCCAAGCAGAAGTATGCCTGAAGAAGGCTGATCTTTTTCCAAAGCAGATAATTCTTCTTCGAGGCTATGGCTATCAAAAGACGAAAAAATCAAGGTGTTTCCATGTTCTCTCACCTGATTGGTAATATGATGAATTAATTCATTGAAAAATGGAAGTGAATCATAATGCTCTGTTACGATGTCTGTATTTTTACAGGCCACAAAGCGTATCACATGATGATTTTTAATGACTTCCTTGCTTGTCTTCATGGTGCGTGGTTTATATCCATGCTCTTGGGCTATTTTTAGAATTTGCTCCTTGGTTTCTTCACTGACTCCGGGTTTGTTATTAAAAGCAAGAGAGACAGCAGATTTCGAAACACCTGCAAGCCTTGCAATATCATCAATTTTCAATGTGGAACCCCCTATTGAACTAAACTACATAAATTATATCATTACTCTACAAGAAAGTTTAGATTATAAACTAAACTAAACTAAATAAATGAAAAGAAAAAAATGTTGACCTTTTATTATTTGTAGTGTTAATATGCAAGTGTAAAGCGCTTTAATTTAGTTTATTTGCGAAAAAACATATAAATTTAGTTATTTATTTTAGTTATTTGTTTAGGAAGATTTGTGAATGTAGCAAGAAAGGAAAGGTGATTCATTTGAGTTTAAACATTGCTGAAAATCAAAGAAGTTTTACAAAAGAGGACAAACCTTTTTTTTATTTGGCAGATACGGTTTGGAGTGTATTTACCAACGCGACGATAGAGGAGTGGAGCGATTATCTTGACTATCGGAAGATGCAAGGTTTCAATGTGTTGCAAATCAACATGCTCCGACAATGGGACGCAAGTGAATCGGATCTGAATCTACAGCCGTTTGCATTACTGGAAAATGGGGATTTCGACTACCATACATTAAACGAAGCTTATTTTGACCGGGCAGAAATCATGTTGAAAATGGCTGTAGAGCGTGGATTTGTTCCGGCACTGGTTCTGTTGTGGTGTAACTATGTACCGGATACATGGGCCGAAATGTTCCAAAAGGGCAACAAAATGCCATTTGAATGCGTTGAACCCTATGTAACGTACGTCGTAAACCGTTTTTCTCCATTTGATCCTATTTTTCTGGTTAGCGGGGATAGTGATTTTCCGACTGAACGTGCCAATTCCTATTATTTAAAAGCACTGGACATTGTACAACAATTAAGCCCTGCAAGCTTAACTACGCTGCATATTCAAGGGAGATTGAGAGAAATTCCTCCAGCCTTTGAGAAACACAAGGGTCTTGGATTCTATATGTATCAATCAGGACATAACTCCCAGTTTCAACATGTAGCCCATGAGATTGCTCAACATTTCTATCATAAGTCAGATATACGGCCTGTCATTAATGGGGAGCCATGTTATGAACAAATTAGTTACAGCCGCAATGTGTATGGCAGATACACTGCACTGGATGCCAGAAAAGCAGCATGGCAAAGTCTCCTTGCAGGCGGGGGAGCGGGAATTACCTACGGGGCGCATGGCATTTGGAGCTGGCACAAGAAAGGAAAGAAATTCGGCATTGTAGAAGGGGAAGGATTCGATAGTCCCTACGATTGGAGAACCGCATTGCGATTTGAAGGTGCGTGGGATTATTCCTTTATTAAATATTTGTTTGAAATGTATAACCTTATCGGCATAAAGCCGCTAGATATTGTTTTAAACAAGACAGAGGAAATTAGAGCTGCGGGGAACGAGAATACCCTTATCTTGTATGTCCCGGTTAACACGAAGGTGCGACTAAGTATCAACGTGCAGGATTACAAGTTTACAACGATTGATTTAGCCGGGAAGCGGTTTGCCCAAACTGACGTGTCCGTCCAAAAGGATCAATCGGTGCTAGACATGCACAGCTTTGAAAGTGATGTTGTCATCATCGGAACGAAATAAAAACAGAGAAGAATGTGGATGGAGTGAAGCAACATGTGGAAAATCGGCGTTATTGGAACGGGATATTGGTCGGAAAAACATATAAAAGCATGGCAGTTTATCTCGGATGCAGATATCAAAGGATTTTGTGATCGAAATTAAGATTTACTTTTTCAAAAAGCAGCTCAATTCCATATACCTACTGAATTGGGAGAAGTGCCGTAATTGTCGCAGTTATAGCACATCCAGCTACTACGGATAGAAAAATAGAAAGCGCATCCAAGAAGGAGTGAACATGATGGATCATAAAAAAACAGCCAAAGAAGTATTAAGTGCCGTGGGCGGAAATGAAAATGTGAACAGTGTCATTCACTGTGTCACTCGATTGAGATTTAAACTGAAGGATAATCTATTGCCAGATAAAGAAAAGATCAAGCAGATTGACGGTGTCATTACCGTTGTGGAAAGTGGTGGCCAATTTCAGGTGGTCATCGGAAATGAGGTTCCCAAAGTATACGAAGCTCTTTTGGATACAATGGGAGTAAAGCATGGAGATCAAATGGTTGAAGACGATCAAAAAAATGAAAAAGCGAGCCTATTTAGCCGCTTTGTCGATGTAATTTCAGGTGTATTTATGCCCGTTGTGGGTGTGCTCGCTGCTGTGGGGATTCTAAAAGGACTATTGGCTTTATGCACATCCCTGGGCTGGATGACTGATCAGATGGGCACGTATAAAATTTTATATGCGACAGCAGACGCAATGTTTTATTTCTTTCCGGTTATTCTAGGGTTTTCAGCAGGTAAAAAATTTGGAGGAAACCCGTATCTGTCTGCCGTTTTGGGAGCAGCAA
>NZ_WUDQ01001040.1:0-554 GCF_009827695.1 Paenibacillus sp. OT2-17
GTGTATCCAGCAGCACTCCTCCGCTAGATAATATCGGAACATCCTCCCACACTTGAACCGATTCATAGGCTCCACCATTTTTACAATACTCAGCAAGCTCGGACAGGGACGCTTCCATGCTTTCCGGCTCTGGATTTTCCGCTGATTTGGCTGGATGAATGAGCGCTCTCGGACGTCCATAACGGATGGACACTACATTAGCGCTCGTAGGCACCGGTCCAGACGGCAGCACAGTTTTACCACACAGGCTGTTAATCAAGCTCGATTTACCCGCTGAAAAATGTCCACAAAAGGCAATGGTCAGCTCCTGCGCATATGCTTTTTCCAGCAGATCACCTATCGCCTTCGCTCCCGCTTCATCCTCGGCTTTACGCAATGTACTCTGTATCTGTTCTATCGTATCCAACCACTTTCCCGCATCTCCTGTAATCGTTTGCATCATAAGCTACGGTTCCACTCCTTATCACTTGTCTGCACCAAATAGCTATATTGTAGCATTCCTAAGCCGTTGTGAGAATCATCACATCAAAAAAACTAAACAGCGCTCCCCGCCA
>NZ_WUDQ01001041.1:0-552 GCF_009827695.1 Paenibacillus sp. OT2-17
GCCGATTTCCAGTAGTATTCAAACGATGCAGGAAATTGAAAGAAGCTTGAAATTTAAAAAAATCCCCGCTGGCAGTCATAATCAAGATGAATTGTCCCAAATGACCGCCACTTTTAACCGAATGATGGAGAGATTAGAAGAAAGCTTTCAGAGCCAGCAGCAGTTTGTTTCAGATGCCTCACATGAGCTGAACACCACTCTTATGATTATTGAGGGCTATGCCAACATGCTGCGGCGGTGGGGCACGCGTGACGAGGACATTCGTAAGGAATCCATTGAATCGATCTATGAAGAAACTCAGCGAATGCGTACGATGACACAGCAGTTGCTGACTCTTGCCTCCTCACAGCAGAAAGATCCTGAGCCGCATGAGCGGATAGAAATGATCGGTTGTTGTCAACAGGTGGTAGCGCATCTCAAGCCTGTACATGATCGTCAAATTTCTATTTTAACAGAAGAGAACGAAATTTGGCTGGATGCCAATCTGACAAAAATAAAGCAGTTACTAGTGATCCTGCTGGATAATGCATTAAAATACAGCTCGGATGAGAT
>NZ_WUDQ01001042.1:0-552 GCF_009827695.1 Paenibacillus sp. OT2-17
GTTGTTTGAAGCAGATTATCAGTTAGGTGAAGGAGCCATTATGATGCTGCCCGGAACCTGTGCGGAACTGGTGTCCATTGGGTTCCAAATGTCGGCTGCAACGCCTGTACGGTAAGGAGGTAAAAGCATGAATCCACTGCTGTCCCTGCTCCCCGCGAGCAAGAAAAAGGGAATGAATGCAAGGCTGACTCAGCAATTTGCTTACATAAGCTCTCAGACAGGCGATCAGCCTTTATCATCTCATCACAGTCGTTTTATGTGTCGTTATGGCTATGGAAGATCTGCCGAATCTGCCAGTATGGGGGAAAGTGGACAGGATTTCGCCGCAGTACGTATTCATAAATCCGTCTGTTGTTTTGTCTTGTGTGATGGTGTCGGGCTCAGTTACCGAGGAGATTTTGCAGCCCGCTATCTGGGTTCCTCTTTACTGGATTGGATGGAACGGGGACAAGATCTGTCTGCTGATCAGTTGAGGGGGTATCTTGAACGTTTGGCAGGTACAGCGGCAGAGGAACTGGATCGGCAGCCTTTGGATCATGAATCAGGCTTAAT
>NZ_WUDQ01001043.1:0-550 GCF_009827695.1 Paenibacillus sp. OT2-17
TTTTATGGCCCGAGTAGGTAAAGCGGATTATAAAAAAGATCCAAATGCCAAATCCATCGGTTTTTCCAATGATGGAGGAGCCAACTGGTATAAAGCAAATAGTGAGCCTTCCGGTACAGCAGGAGGAGGCAGCATCGCCGTAGCAGCAGATGGTAATGGCTTGCTGTGGAGTACATCAGACAAAGGTGTGTTCTACTCCAAAACTGGCGGCAACTCATGGACAGCAAGCACAGGGATTCCAGCGAATGCAAAGATCGTCTCTGACCGAGTGAACCCTAATAAATATTACGCATTTGCCTCCGGGAAAATATATGTGAGCACCAATGGAGGCGTATCCTTTACGCCATCAGCGGTAACTGGCTTGCCGACAGCAGGCAATGCTGATATTGATGCTGTACGAGGAGCAGAAGGAGATGTATGGTTCGCCGGAGGCTCCGAGGATGGAGGGCCGTATGGCTTATGGCATTCCAATGATTCCGGCGCTACGTTCACCAAGCTCTCTAATGTGCAGGAAGCGGATTTTGTAGGCTTTGGTAAGGCAGCGCCGAAC
>NZ_WUDQ01001044.1:0-546 GCF_009827695.1 Paenibacillus sp. OT2-17
GAACGATACCTGTACCGCTGGAGTCTGTTACGAACTTCGCACCCAGAATCTGATTACCCTTCTCAACCTGAAAATACGTAAATGGCGGGGTATACGTTTGGCCAACCAGTTCTGAACCGGATAGCGTTCCAATCACTTCATGATCGCCTTTAATTACGTCCTCAACCAGATTTTTAGCAACGATGTATACACCGTCTTCCTGCTTCACACGTGCATATTCCAGTTCAGGGTTGACGGCGAGCGCCACGTGACTCGGCAAGGTCCAAGGCGTTGTCGTCCAAGCCAGAACATATTCACCACTGCTATGCAACTTGAATTTGGCCGTGGCACTCAGATCCTTCACATCTTTGTAGCCCTGCGCTACTTCATGAGAACTTAGCGTCGTCTGACAATCCGGGCAATACGGACTCACACGATGACCACGATACAGCAGATCTTTTTCATGAATTGTCGCCAAAATGTTCCATACGCTCTCGATATAGTTATTATCCAATGTAATGTACGGGTTATCGAGGTCAGTCCAGTATCCGATCGCTTCGGTTAGAT
>NZ_WUDQ01001045.1:0-546 GCF_009827695.1 Paenibacillus sp. OT2-17
AAGGACCGGATTCTGCTCATCATCAATTATATTCTACTTGGTTTGTTTGTTCTCGCTATTCTGCTACCGCTGGTCTATGTGGTGCTTTCGTCCTTTTTAACTCCAAATACCCTGATTACCAAAGGGTTTGCCATTACATCATCAGACTGGACACTCACGGGATATGCCAAAATCCTAAGCAACAGTGCCATGATCCGCGGTTTTTTTAATGCTATTTTTTATTCAGCAGCCTTTGCGTTCGCAACCGTATTATTTTCCGTCTTCGCGGCTTATCCGCTTGCGATTGAAGAGTTGGTAGGGAAACGGTCCATTATGATCTTTTTCCTGATAACGATGTTTTTCGGTGGCGGTCTGATTCCTACCTATCTGGTGATTAAGGATTTAGGCATGTTGAATACGGTCTGGGCCATTATTCTGCCCGGCTCGATCAGCGTATTCAATATTATTCTGGCAAAGACTTATTTCCAGGGACTTCCGAAAGAGTTGTTCCAGGCGGCGAGTATAGACGGAGCTTCCGAGCTCAGTATTTTCTTTAAAATCGTCCTG
>NZ_WUDQ01001046.1:0-544 GCF_009827695.1 Paenibacillus sp. OT2-17
TGATGTGGGCGTCTATCCGATATCAGCCGCTCGTATGTATTTGGATCGGGAACCGGAGGCAGTGACGGTACATGCCTTATTTTCCCCGGAGCATGACAACGTCGATATGATGGCTTCCGGTTTGCTGGAATTTCCGGGTGGAGTCAACCTTACTTTCGATTGTGGCATGTGGGCAGCTAATCGTTCCAACATGGAAATTCTCGGTAGCAAGGGTACGATTGCGATGCCCAAAATGTTCGGTTGGGAAAGAACGTCTGTTGTACCGCAAATTTTCGTCCACGTCGGTTCGGTCACGCGTGAGGAACGTCTGAAAGGTTTTAATTCCTTTGAACTGCAAGCGGATGCTTTTGCTAAAGCGGTGCTTGACGGTGTCCCGTTGCCGTATGAGCCAGAAGATGCGGTGAGCAATATGAAGGTAATCGATGCTTGTATTGAGTCAGCTCGCAGTCGGAAACGGATAGAAATTGGATAACGGGATCACTGTATTCCCGTAAAGACATAAAAAGCAGCCTGTCCAAAGGACAAGCTGCTTTTTTAGATGAAC
>NZ_WUDQ01001047.1:0-544 GCF_009827695.1 Paenibacillus sp. OT2-17
GCCGGCGCGCCACCATCCGCTTCAGCATTTCGCTCAGCGTATTGCGGTCGCAACTGATCCGGTCCGCCAATACGGAGGGGGTGAGCGGACCCAACTGATACAGCGCCATCAGCACGCCGAACTGCCGCGGCGTGATGTCGCTCTGCCGCGTCATGCTTTGATAGAGTCCGTCGTAGCGGGCCTCCAGCAGCCGCAGCAGAAATCCGACGCCGCCTTCGAGTTGCCAGTCGCGCGCAACGTCTGCGGCCGAGCTGGTCTTCTTTGCCCTGTCGGCTGCCATGCCGTTGTTCGACCCCGATTTCACGAATTCGCGTTAGCCGTTAGCAGCTTGGCCTGACGTCCTCAACCCTGCGATCAATCGCACCCGGGCCTGTTCCCGGAGCGGCGCAATGGTTTTCGGCCCTTGTCAGCCATCCGGCCATGTAGTACGTATACGTATCAAATAGACGCGAAGACGTCGTTCAGGGAGGTTGCCGTTGGAGCTGCGCGAGCTGCTGTCGATTCCCTATCTGCTCGAGGCCGAGGCGGGCGAGACCGAACCGGG
>NZ_WUDQ01001048.1:0-543 GCF_009827695.1 Paenibacillus sp. OT2-17
AGGCTATCGCTCATCTTGGACATCCGATCTGCTTCCGCGATGATGATATCGAGATAACGACTTCGCTCGTTATCTGCTATATCTACTTGCTTGAGTGCTATAGCATAACCGGATATCGAGGTGAGCGGCGACTGAACTTCATGCGACACATTCGTGACGAACTCCCTACGCATCTGCTCAAGTTGCTGTAGATCATGCATCATTTCTTCAAAGCTGCGAGCCAAAGTACCTAGCTCACCCTTTTGCTTAATATTCAGCTTGACGTTGAAATCTCCAACTGCTATACGTCTGGTCGCTTTTGTCAGTTTTTTGATCGGTCTGACTAGGAATATAGAGGCAACCAAAATCAATAGACTTCCTGTTACCAACGAATAGGTCAAAAAAGTAAATAACCATTTTTGAGCAAAAGAGACGGAAGGATACATAAGCGGCTCCACAAACATCGCTTTCATTCCCATTTCCGTTTTCAACCTCAGTCCCAAGAGGTTCATTGAAACACTACTCGGATTAACTTGAACAACTTCTCCACCCAATACTTTCCTT
>NZ_WUDQ01001049.1:0-543 GCF_009827695.1 Paenibacillus sp. OT2-17
TGAACCCGTCAGCACCTTGACACCACGCTTGGTTAACAAGCGCTGCATTTCACGCGAAACGTCTTCGTCTTCCGTGGGAATAAGTCGATTCGCGGCTTCAACCACCGTAACCTCCACGCCAAAATCATTTAGCATGGAAGCCCACTCTACGCCAATAACACCACCGCCCACGATAATCAGGGATGCTGGTAGCTCCTCCATAGTTAACGCTTCGTCACTGCTCAGGATAAATTCGCCATCTGGCTCCAGTCCGGACAGCACACGCGGGCGTGATCCCGTTGCGATAATGAGATGTGTAGGAACAATCGTTTCCATCTCACCATTTTCTAGTTCCACAGCAACTGCCCCGCTTTTTGGAGAAAATATAGACGGACCAATCACACGTCCCTTACCACTCAGCACCGTAATTTTATTTTTACGCATCAAAAATTGAACGCCTTGATGCAGTTACTCCACAACGGCTTCCTTACGCTCCTGAACCTTAGGAAATACAAGCTGTGCTCCCGATGTCTCAATACCGAATTGTGCACTTTCCTTAATCGT
>NZ_WUDQ01000104.1:0-10272 GCF_009827695.1 Paenibacillus sp. OT2-17
GGCGCTTGATATGGTCATGGCGAATCAGGACTATGACTATATCTTTATGGACTTGCAGATGCCTGTGATGGACGGTCTGGAGTGTACGGGTAGAGTGCGTGAGCAATTGGCGGGAAGATCCCAACCTGCCATTATCGCCATGACGGCTAATGTGATGGAGGGTATTCAGCCTCGATGTATTGAAGCTGGGATGAACGATTATATCAGTAAGCCCGTTAAAATCAGCAGTGTAAAACAGGCGTTGCTACGGCATTCTCCGGACCATTTTCCAATGCAGCCGGGTAAAGAACAAATCAATGAAGCCTAGATGGTGGCATTTGGTAGTGTTTAAAAAGTTATACCGTGATTCAAACGATCGTATAATGGGTTAGTATGTAGGGAAATCTTTTTTCGGGAGAGTAGGCCTATGAATACAAATAAAAATGAGAAGTTTAATGCAATTACAGAAACAACCGATGGTGTAAATACCGTTTATCTGAGTGGAGAGTTGGATCTTTCGGTAGCACCTGATTTTCGTCTGGTGATGGAGCCTTTGGTGGGGGAGTCAAGCCAAGATTTGATTATTAACTTGAGAGACCTTAAATACATTGACAGCACGGGGATTGGTATCTTGTTATCCATTTTAAAAGCAAGGCATGGGATGGAGTCTCGCTTTGCTGTTCAAGAGGTACCGCCTCAAATTCAAAAGCTGTTTGATATGACCGGTATTGCCAAATTCTTTGTCCCCCAGGAGAATTCCCAATAGGAAAGGAAAGAAAAAGAAATGAATGCTCAAATTCAAAAAGTAGTTCTTAATTTGCCGGCAACTGCTGACTTTGTTGATATTGTAAGATTAAATTTATACGGTATTGCCGCGAAAATGGGATTCTCTTATGAGGATATTGAAGACATGAAAGTGGCTGTATCGGAAGCGTGTAATAACTCTGTCCTTTATGCTTATGGTCATGAGGGGGGAGTCGTGGAAGTAATATTCGAATTTGATGAAGTTTCGTTGTCCATTCGTGTCAAAGATGAAGGGGAGAGCTTTGAACGTGTGGAGGACCCGTCCCGTATCGCATCCTTGCATGACAAGGAGTTGAATGATGCGCAGATAGGCGGATTAGGCTTTTATCTCATGCAGGCGCTTATGGACGATGTCCATATCTTGAATGAGACAGGAAAAGGCACCGAAGTGGTGCTTGTAAAGCGACTGACCAGAAGTGAGGAAAGAGTATGAATGAAAAGGTAACTCCCCCGGAGTCGATGGATGAAGCCGTTGGTCTAATCTGGGAGTACCAGCAAACAAAAGATAACGAGATTGCTACCGTGCTGATCCGTAAGTATGAGCCGATGGTCAAGATGGCTGCTGGGAAGATCTCCCGTAACCGTCCGGACTTATACGAGGATTTATATCAGACCGGTCAGATGGCTTTGATACGTCTGCTTCAGCAATACGATATCAGCTTGGGTATCCCATTTGAACCGTATGCTATGAAAAGTATGCTGGGACATATGAAAAATTATTTGCGCGACAAATCCTGGTACATCCAGGTTCCTCGTCGTATTAAGGAAAAGGGGGCGCTTGTTCAACATGCTATTGATGAACTAACCGTTAAATTGGAACGTTCACCCAATGTGGATGAGATTGCGACCTATTTGGATCTTACCGTGGAAGAAACGATTGAGGTGCTTGCAGGCCGTGAGTGCTATCACTATGTTTCACTGGACTCGCCTTTATCCCAGGAAGAGAGTGCAGCTACATTAGGCGAGCTCATTAGCTCGGATGCTAACGATTATGACACTGTGGAAAAACGAATGGATTTGCAGCAGGCTTTAAGCCAACTGAAGGAGCAGGAACAAAAGGTGCTTCTTCTGGCATTTCAGGACGGTCAATCTCAACGTGCGATTGCACAGACGTTGGGCGTATCGCAGATGAGCGTTTCCCGTATTCAGAAGCGGGCAACGGAAAAGCTGAAGCAGATTATGTCTAATTCCTCTATTTCATGAGTAGATGGCAGATTATATGGCGAAAAATATTTGACGTCACATCGTAAGGACACGTTATTCCGATATGGGAAGCGTGTCCTTTTTATAAAGCGAAAAAGGTTGGGAGGAAGGTTGGAATCCATGACAGCATTTGAACAGATTTCTTCCTTTCGTGGAGGATGGGAATGGTGGGACATCAGTGCTGGGAATTGGCAAGATTCGGTCATACAGCATTTGAAGGAGAAGCTCCCAGAAGCCTCAGAATGGCTGGACAAGGTAGAGGACATTCCATCCAGCTTTATATCTGTGCGCTTTCCAGATGGCAATCAGCCCTTAATGTACGGGTCGCTGATCTACTCTGTTCAGGAGGAGATCGACAGTCAGCGCAATTGCAACAAGTTTTATTTTCTGGTCTTAAATCAGAAGTTAGTGACGTTAAATCTGGATCAAAATACCCGTGAAATCATGCACACCGCGGAACGCCAAAAAATGCTGGAACAGTGTGAGGATGCAGCTGATGGCATGTTTGTATTGGCGAGAGCCGTGCTCCATTACTTTCATACAGGTATGGATAAGTTCGAGATCAACCTGAGAAGACTGGAAGAGGACATGGAGAAAAGGAATGCTCGTACGCTGATGGATTCTATATTGAATGCACGTTTCGAGCTGTTGTATTGGAGCAATATGTTCATTCCCTTTTCAGAGCTGGTGACGGCTTCTCGGGAGGCATATCTGGATAAACTGGAGGAGAATCGTTTTTTCAAGCAGTTACTTTACCGTGTTACTCGGATGGAAGGACTTTTCCTGCATTATGAAAAGGAAATCGACACATTGATCTCCATTGACGACGCCATTTCTGCATTTAGGGGGAATGAGATTACAAAGACGCTCACCATTGTCACCGCCGTATTTACACCAGCAACTGTAGTGGGCGCTATATGGGGCATGAACTTTGAAAATCTGCCTTGGATTAAAACAGGCTGGGGTTTTACCACCGTGATTATTGCCACATTGCTAAGTATGTTGGGAATGTACGGCTGGCTGATGATGAAGGGGTGGACAGGAGACTTATTGAAAGCTAACAAGCGCAACAAATTGTAGCGGCTGACTACAGCTGTTACAATTTACAAATAAAAAACGATCCATCGTAACTGGAGGCTCTTTGAGGAGTCTATTACCGGTTACGATGGATCGTTTTTAAATGAGATAGGGACAATTACTTAGTACCTTGGCTCATTTTGATATATCCTAATAATTCGGCGATGAAATCTCCGATGACCGGAAGATTTAATTGTACCAGGAAACTGAGCAACCAAGCGAGCAAGGCGAGTATGACCACTGTACCCAGCGTAAGGCCGAGACCACGTGCAATCCCTGCGGTCAGATTGCTCATAATTCTTCTTTTAGTGCTGGAGTAGTTCTCCAGAATATCTTTGAACTCTGCTCTTTCGAGCGTATCTGCTATTTGATCTAAGCGTTTGTTAAGCCGCTTGACCTCATGGCGCAGCTCAAAAGGATGCTCATTTACATCAAAGTCTCTCTCCTGATCATGCGTTTTAACATGATCAGGAGAGGAAGAAGCCTGCTTGGATGAAACCTCATCTGGCTGATCTTGAGCCTGTAAGGGATGAAAGGTTCTTTTGTTGTTTGCGGTAAGATCATCTCCATAGGAGTTTGGCTTGCTCATTGTCATCCCAGCCTTTCTATCATTTAAAAACAGCCAGCTTCTTGCATGCTGGCTGTTCAGTGTAGGGCTTATTTTTTTGCCATCAGAATGTGTAGCTATTAGGAATTTGCATTCAATTGTTTTTGCGTATCCTTGGCCGCTTGAGCCGTTGCATCCATAACCTCTTTATCCGCTTTGGCTGCTTCATTAGCGACATCGGCAGAAGCCTTGGTTACGCTGGATACGATATTGTCTTTGCTCTCGGATACCGTTTTGGCTACATCTGCTGTTTTGGTGGAAACGGTTTTGGCCAAATCTGTCGCTTTGCTGCTAACTACAGATGCCACGTCTTTTGTTTTATCAGAGACAACTGTAATTTTATCAGACAGATCACTACGCAAATCACGACCCGGCTTCGGCGCGAACAGCAGGGCTGCGGCAGCACCAATCAAACCTCCAATAAATAAACCTTTTGCAAAACCTGAAGTACTTGCCATATTTTGATTGTCAATGTTACTCATGTTATATCACTCCTCTTATAGAATTAAAGAATAAAAGATATATATAAATGTTAGGTAGCCCTTCTTAATAGCCTGGACACAAGTCCGAGCAAGAACACGAACAATGCGGTTCCGAGTATGGCTGGAATGACTGCAAAATCTCCGATGACCGGGCCCCAGTCTCCCAATAGCATGACACCTAGCCAAGCTCCTACAAATCCAGCAATCATAGAGCCCGCAATGCCGCCAGGCATTTCATGACCAGCCAGTGCATCGCCAATCAATCCGATAATAATAGCCATTACAATACTTAGTACAATTCCCCACACAAGGATCGCCTCCCTTATCCTAAGTTCACAAAACCATAACGTTTTTAATGAAGGCTGAGCTTCGATATTGCTGAGCCTTGCTTACTTCGTATATAAACGTCGTGACCCGGAGTGAAACAAAAAGCCGTCTTGGACATTTACTGGTGGGGAGTGGAAGGAAGCTTCATGCGCGCTCGCCAATAGATCACAGGAACGGTAAACACCAGCCAAATTATACCTGCAATATAGCCACCCACAATATCTGTAGGAAAGTGAACGCCTAGATATACGCGGCTTAATCCAATCAAGAGAATCAGTAGTGTACCAAGAACACACGGAAGAAAGAGCGAACGCCCACGAATCTTTCGTTCTATGGCCCAAATGGCAAATATCATTCCGAAAAATCCCATGGAAATCATCGCATGACCGCTGGGAAAACTGTAGCCCCCGGCTTCAACCAAATGTTGAAGTGATGGGCGTTCCCGTTGCAAAATTTCTTTAATGAGCGTATTCAGCACCCACATCGCCGTAAAGCTGCTTAGGATCGCAAAGGAATAAGCTTTTGAGCGAAGACTGACCCAACACAAGGTGGCAGCACCGAGGGCGATGATTAAGGACATGTGGAATGAACCGAAAGATGTAATGAATATAGCGATGGTTAGCAGTTGGTAGCGAGCAGCTGCTGTGTCTGGAAAAATGGCATCCTGTATGCGTTCATCCCAATATAGAAAAGGAGCTGTGCCAATCCATTTCACAGAGTAGGCGACGAGAAGCAACACAGCGATCATGATAATAGATGCATACAGACTACGGCGCAAATAGCTCGGTAGGAAACGGGATGATTGGGGTTCATGAGATAGCATATGTAATAAATCTCCTCCTTATGGCTGTGATAGATTCAATTTTTCGTACTATTAACTTAACTAATAATGAACTTAAGAGCAAAACCCGACGGAGACGACAGGCTGATTGAGGCATATAAGCCCGGGGTAAAGGGATCGTATCACAGCGTTTGTAATGCCAGGGCCGGAAGTGGAATAGTTATCACAAAGCAAGGCTGCTTTACGGAACTGGAATCCATGGAGGTGTTAAGGATGATTAAAATAGTGACATCGGCAGAAAGACATACCTCAAATAAAGGATGGATTCATAGTGAGTTTAGCTTTTCATTTGCCGATTATGAAGATCCGAGCAATGCCCATTTTGGTTGTATGCTAGCCCATAATGATAACGTGCTTGAACCGCAGCAAGGCTTCAAAAGACATCCGCATCACGATTTGGAAATCGTCACCTATGTAATTGAAGGCCAATTGCATCATAGCGACAGCTTAGGACATGAGCAGGATTTGAAAAGCGGCTCGATCCAGGTTCTGAGTGCAGGCACCGGAATTGAACATGAAGAGCGAAATACTGGGGATGAAAGACCAGTTCGTTTTTTGCAAATGTGGTTTTTACCCGAGAGTCCTGGCATTCAGCCTTCTTATCAGGTGCAAAGATTCAAGCACAGTGAACGTCTAAATCGGCTTCAGCCTGTTGTGTCTGGTTCAGAAGTGGAGGGAGCGTTATCCATCGCGCAGGATATAAATCTGTATCTGAGCAGATTGGAAAAAGGACAGCAGCTTGAATATCCGCAGCAAGAGGAGCGCCGCACCCACATCTATGTAGTTAGCGGTCATGTGGAAGTTACGTGCCAGGATGGGGATTTTCAGTTAGGGCCTGGTGATGCCGCGCGAATTCAAAAAAACTGTACATTAAAGATACGAGCTACAGGTAATGAAGATATATCTGAACTGGTGTTAGCTGATTTGCCTTGAAGCATCCTTGAGTGAAGAAGTGTATGAAAATGCGTATATGCAATCGAAAAATAAAGCTCGTATCCCGTTGCACGTCTGTTGAGACGACCGGAGGTACGAGCTTTATTTTACGCTGACAGGGCCACTATCATGAAGGCTGTTGCTCATGATGATAGGATGTAATACAGCTAAGCTGGCTGTCCTACAAGCTGATTCAGGAGGACTTGCGCAATCTGCCCAGTTCAGAAACAATAGCTTCAACCTCTGAAATGCTCAGGTTAGGCTTGCTTATCACCATATCATAGACATCATGAATGTCCTCGTATTGCTCCAGCGAGAAAGCGGATGCCTGCATAGCAGCACCACTCGCCATACGGAGCTTGGTTTTAATACCCTCAATCATATACTCAATGTTGGCATGAGACGGTACAGACAAATCCATCGTTAATTTTCCATCCTTTCATAACAGGGGAAGTTGCCTGTATTGTATCATGTTTTTGTTGTAGAATGTACTGAAAGCCAGTTTACCGATATACAACCGAATCAAGGAGGATGGACAAAGTTGTCTTTGTATAATCGAGCTTCCGCACCCGGTCGCTCGTCCTTAGAACATAATGTAAAGAAAACAGATCGAGATGGACTCGCGCCGTTTTTCCGAGAAATTCATCATCAGCATGCTATAGATAAGTTGACTTTTGTTTGCATCGGTACAGATCGCTCATCGGGTGATTCACTCGGGCCACTGGTAGGCACCATGCTCAAGGAGCAAGGCTTTCCGCACGTGATTGGCACAATGACGGAGCCCTGTGATGCAGATCATCTGGTTTCATACTTGGAGTGCATTCCCCAAGATCATCATGTGATCGCCATAGATGCTTGTCTTGGACAGCACGGCTCAACAGGAATGTTTCTTATTGCGCGTGAACCGCTAACTCCTGCGCGATCGGTGGGGCTGTCTCTGCCGTCTGTTGGTCATTATAGTGTTGCAGCGATTGTGAATGAGCGCAGTCCCAAACCCTATTGGACACTCCAAATGACGTCGCTTCACTTGGTCATGACCATGGCTGCGCATATTGCTAATGCGGCGGCTTATGAATTTGGTTTAAAAACAACTTCGCAAGATTTTCCAGAGGGTTACCGTTTCAGATATTGATGGTCTGCTTAATAATATACATCAGCATGTTCTACTCACTAATATATTCAGATCCAATAGATTATATACAGAGAAGGAAGGGTTCCACATGGAAAAGGTATTATGCGAAGGAACGACGATCTGCTATGCCGAACAGGGAAAAGGAGATCCGATCATTCTATTGCACGGATTTTGCGGAAGTTCTTCCTACTGGGATGAGGTTGTTCCCTTGCTATCCCAAAGCTATCGTTGTATTGTTCCAGACTTGCGTGGACACGGACGCAGCGATGCTCCACTAGGAGCCTATACTATTGATCAAATGGCAGATGATGTGCTTAAACTTCAAGAACAATTGGACATTCCTCAGGCTGCCTGGTTTGGTCACTCCCTAGGAGGCTATCTTGCCCTTTCGGCAGTGCAGAGACATGCAGAACGCCTGACAGCCTTTGGACTGATTCATTCCACAGCATATGCAGATACGGATGAAGGTAAAGAAAAGCGGAATAAGGCTGTATCCACCATCCAAACGGAGGGGATTACGACCTTTGTAGATGGACTCGTACCGGGACTGTTTGCTCCTGATCATGTGGAGTCAATGTCCAGCCAATTACTTAAAGTCAAAGAAATTGGCTACAAAACACCACCACAAGGAGCCGTCGGAGCATCACTGGCTATGCGCGAGCGTACTGATCGGCGGGATGTGTTGTCGGCTTCTGCATTGCCAGCCCTTTTAGTAGCGGGTGAGCAGGATCAGGCGGTTCCTCCAGCGCGGACGTTTACAACAGATCGGGCCGGAGTAACTCAGGTTACCCTACCGGAAGCAGGTCACATGAGCCTGTTCGAGGCACCGGAGTTATTAGCGAACACCATCTTGACATTTTTAGAGCAAAACTTGAAAAGGTAGACTAAGGTAAGCCCAAAACCGGAACCTTCTGATGTGATAAACAGAGGTTCCGGTTTTTGGGTAGTCAATTATTTAGGTGTGTAAGGTGTCTAATTTATATTACTTTTGTTAAAGGCAAACGCTGTCGGCAAACCGTCAATACTCTCCAGATTTTTCTCATAGGCATATTTTTTAAGTGCTTCTTCTCCCATCTGAATTGAGACTTCCTTCAGCTTTTCCCGTTCGCTCGTGTATGTCATGAAGGGAACCGCAAAACCACATGAATTCTGCACCATGTGAACGTCCACAACAATGATTTGTCTTGCACCGGGAAGCGGGTTGAAGAGAGGGTACAGTTCATTCCATTGCTTAGTATCGGGCAGCGCGACGGTACCAGTACCATAGAGCTTTAGTACACTGGGAGCGCCCTCAAATGCACAAAACATGATTGTTACCCGTCCGTTCTCGATAATGTGGGCGCTTGTCTCGTTGCCGCTTCCCGCCAAGTCAAGATAAGCTACCCTTTGATCCGATAGAATACGGAAGGAATCATATCCCTTGGGGGAAAGGTTAACGTGCCCTGTCTTGGATAGCGGTGCTGATCCTACAAAGAAAATATGCTGCCGCTGTATAAACTCTTGATGTTCCGGTAATATCGAGCTAAATTGATTACCCAAACTCCATCATCCTTTCTCACAAAAATATTCATATAAATTTTGTTTCTAAAGAAAATAATTATTATAAATAATTTTATGGAATGTTTAAATATACTGATTATTTTTTGTTTCGTATGAAACAAAAATATCACAACACTAATGAAGAAGCAATATTGATTTAAAAAAAACCGTCATTCGCTAGTCACATGATCAGCTATAAAGTACTGTACCGTAGGAATTCACTGCCATACGTGAGCATTCTGACTTCCTGATCATTGATGTTATTAACTGAGGGTGAAGGTTATAAGTGGTATTTCTGCATGGTAGGGCATTTGGCTTTTAGACAAGGATGTCATACAATCAGAAGACAGAGTTTCTGGTTGTCTAGGCATCGGGATGAAAGGAAGGGAACGGCTTGCTTAGAAAAGATTATTTGCTCAGTATGATGGAAGAATTGACATCCGCAGTAGCATCGGTGCTCGGTCTAAGGCGTGAAAATAAACATGTCGAAGCGCTAAAACAGCTAGATGACCTGCTCAACAAGCAGTTTCGTCTTCGTTCAGATCTGCTCAGACGATTGCCGCCGGAACAAATTATTGAGCTTTTCCGATTGGGCCCTGGAATTGAAGCGGATAAGCTTCAGCAGGTGGCTCGCATTTTAGAGGAAGAAGCCGTGATTTACCTGGAAACCAGCAGAACAGACGAGGGCATACGAATCTTGATGAAATCTCTTCATTTATATTTGTACAGCGATACGAATGGCGCGACTCGTGATCTGCAGGTCTTGCCTGAACGAATAGCGTGTATCGTGAAACTGGTGCGTGAATATGAGCTTCCCCCTGAAACCAGCAAACTGTTGGCTGTTCATTACGAGCGGGAAAACAGGCTGGACGAAGCCGCCGATGTCTGGTTTGGATTGGCATGGGAGCAGCCAGAGCTGCTAGCGGAAGCGGAGACGTTTTATAGTCAATTACTGGATAAGACCAATGCAGAGCTGGAGCTGGGTGGAATTTCACGCCAGGAAGTCACCGAGGGTTTGACCGAGATCACCCAATTACATGAAAGAAAGTGAGATGTACCTTTTGGATTCACTGCGCGAACTTATATACCAATTGACCACGGGAGGATCCCTCATAACAGCGACGCTGAGTCAGCTTCGCAAACGGGAGGATGCTTCTTTTACTAAAGTGCAAATCAAACCTGTAGAATTGAAAAATAAGCTGTATTACCAGTTTGCTTTTCATTATAGCAACAAAGTCATTCATGAAAATCTGACCCCTGACGAAGCTAATGAGCGTATGACTGCCTTGTTTGAGGACACGTTCCGCCAAGGACTTCTATGCGCCAAGGATGCAGACTACCAAGTGCT
>NZ_WUDQ01001050.1:0-541 GCF_009827695.1 Paenibacillus sp. OT2-17
CTGCTAGTGATTGGACTGGGTTCCGCGATGATTGTCAATTTAGCCTATATGCCGGGTTCTGATAATACAATGCAACAAATTCGGCAGGAAGTGGATCGGACATTTTCTGTTATATTCAGAAATATGGCCAATACGCTGCGTAGTCCAGCATACATATGGGATGGCAAGGAAGTTATTGAAGCGAACAGCGTGATAGCCAAAGGGGTCACTGAGGCGGGGCGTTCCTTGGAAAATCAGATGCTTCGTCCCCAAGAGGGTTGGAATGTGTATTTTTATATGCGAAAAGAGCAGCTGGATTCGATCCAAAACATGATGCAGTTGATCGCACAAATGTATCAGCATATGCCGCAGGCCAAGCTTCTGGCCGAGCTGTTCGACCAGCTTAGCAATGACGTTTTGGCTGGACATTATACAGGACAGACTGAGAAGCTGCTGGAGCAGGTTCGTGAAGAATTTAAAGCAATGGAGCTTCCCGCAACCCGGGAGGAATTTGAGATTCGTTCGGCATTATTGCAGCTTACACATGAGCTTCATCAGTATT
>NZ_WUDQ01001051.1:0-541 GCF_009827695.1 Paenibacillus sp. OT2-17
CCTCGCTGCCTCCCAGGCAGCGAGGCAGGCCGGTCTCGACACCGACATCCAGCAGATGCCGATGGGTATGCATACGCTGGTTTCCGAAGGCTTCAACACGCTCTCCGGCGGCCAGCGGCAGCGGGTCATGATCGCCCGGGCGCTTGCGCGGGCGCCTCGGATCCTGCTCTTTGACGAGGCGACCAGCGCGCTCGACAATCGGACACAGGCGATCGTCGCAGCTTCGCTGGAGCGGCTTCCTATCACGCGCCTCGTCATCGCACATCGATTGAGTACCGTACGCCAGGCCGACCGCATCATCATGCTGTCGGGCGGCAAGGTGGTCCAGGTGGGAAGTTACGCCGAACTTGTCGCGCGCCCTGGCCCGTTCGCGGACTTCGCGGCGCGCCAGCTGCTCTAAAGCATGATCCGGAAAAGTGCGAAGCGGTTTTCCGAAAAGATCGTGCTCAAACAAAGGTCTAAAGCGCGATAATGATTCAACCAAATCTCATCGCGCTTTAGAGACCAAGGCTCTAGAGACCAAGGCTTTCGCGCAGCCGGT
>NZ_WUDQ01001052.1:0-540 GCF_009827695.1 Paenibacillus sp. OT2-17
TTTGAATCAGCTGACCAAACAGCAAATCATCAGCATGCTAACTTTTGCCAATTCCGGCTGTGCATTAGTAACCACACGAAAAGGAGCTCTTCAATCTATGCCGACGACAGATGAGATTAAACAGATGATCGAGACAAATAAACAGCAAGATGATGATAGATTAAGGCCGGGTTTTCATTTTTCACCTCACTCCCATTGGTTGAATGATCCGAACGGATTAGTCTATTACGAGGGAGTCTATCATCTGTTTTATCAGCACCATCCTTATAGCAATCAGTGGGGACCGATGCACTGGGGTCATGCCGTAAGCCCAGACTTGGTTCATTGGGAGCATATGCCTATCGCTCTGTTCCCGGATGAGCATGGCGCAATTTTTTCCGGTTGCTGTGTGGTTGACTGGAATAATAGCAGCGGACTGTTCGATGGTTCCCATGGATTGATCGCGCTCTTCACTCATGCAGACATCTGTCCGGAGACCAGACAACCTCGCCAGCGGCAAAGCCTGGCTTACAGTAGCGATAAAGGACGAACTTGGCACAA
>NZ_WUDQ01001053.1:0-538 GCF_009827695.1 Paenibacillus sp. OT2-17
GGAAAGGCGATGAACGCGCCACTCAAGACGAAAGTGCTAAACAGCGCCAAAGCGTTTGACAGCAAGCGTCCTTTGCAATTTGAAGCATTCTGGCGGGTCAAATCCCCTTATCAGTCCAACAAGCCTTCAAATTACTGGGTATTTTGGGGCGCAGGAGAACAAGCTTCCTCGTTGTATGTGGATGTGGATCGAGGTAACGCTATTACCATCAACGCGGACTATGCGCTAAAGCAGGTGGATCCTTTGTTACTGAACCGTGCAATGAACACATTTAAGCGTGTGAGTGGACAGCGAATCAAGGTACAGCACGCTTCACGGTACAAGGACGAGACGAAGGGACTTTCATATTGGTCGTTCGAGGATGCAAACGAGGCGAGTGAGGTCAAAATTAGCGCGGTAACCGGTAAAGTGCTGGCCGTATCCACCTATGGGGTGGACTGGAATGATGACGCAGATTTCAAAAAAACATTTGCAAGCCCGAAATATACTGCCTCAGAAGCTTTGAAGCTAGTCAAGCCCAAGGCTCAAATGTTGTTTA
>NZ_WUDQ01001054.1:0-536 GCF_009827695.1 Paenibacillus sp. OT2-17
CATTTGACGGAACATCGTCGCATATGGCATCGGCCAATGTCGGGCGCGTTCTGAATCTGTACAAGAGTGAAAGCGTTCGAATCGGTCGCGGACCCGGTTTCCGGGGGGAGCTGACAAATTTTTATGTTCGTGACGTAAACATCACTCACTTTAACATCGATAAGGACCCAGCGTTGCATAACATGGTGCTACGAAAGGTCCGCTCAATCGGATCGGCTGTCGCGCACCCACGAAGAAATCAGGGGCCTTCGAACCTGGTTTCACCTGCAGCCCGGGCTTCGACCACTTCCTAGCATACCACCCGAAAGACCATTTGAAGTTGGTGTTGACGCAAGGTGTGAGGCTTAGATTAGGTCCTTGAAGGAGCCCGGTGTCGGTGTTGTTTTCTTGAGCACTTCAAGCCGGAGAGGGACTCAGTGACGCCATTCAGAAAACTCTCAATCGCGATCGCCCTGTGTTGCGCGGCGACCGTGTGCGCAGCCTTCTCCAAGCCGATTCACATCGTGGCAGTCGGCGCAAGCAACACCCAGGGCTGG
>NZ_WUDQ01001055.1:0-533 GCF_009827695.1 Paenibacillus sp. OT2-17
GGTCGACAACGATCTGCGGTTGCGCGCCACCGTGATCGACCTGCAGCGCTCGCAATCCGAGCTGGAGCGGCAGGCCGTCGAGCTCGCCGACCTCGCCGAGAAGTATTCGCAGGAAAAGACCCGCGCCGAGGACGCCAACGCCGCGAAGTCGAAGTTCCTCGCCAATATGAGCCATGAACTGCGCACGCCGCTCAACGCCATCATCGGCTTCTCCGAGATCATGGGCTCCGGCCTGTTCGGCACGCTCGGCTCGGACAAGTATGCGGAGTACTGCCACGACATCCTGACCTCGGGAAAATACCTGCTCGAGGTCATCAACGACATCCTAGACATGTCGAAGATCGAAGCCGGCCGCATGAAGTTCGACATGGAGCCGCTCGACCTCTCCGGCATCCTCGCCGAGTCCTTGCGGGTGGTGTCCGGCCGCGCCGAGCACAAGGGGCTGTCGCTGGAATCGGATATCGAAAACACGATCTCGGTCGTCGCCGACCGCCGCTCGGTCAAGCAGATCATCGTCAACCTGCTCTCCAATG
>NZ_WUDQ01001056.1:0-529 GCF_009827695.1 Paenibacillus sp. OT2-17
GGCAGAGGGAGAAAAGGGGTTACTTTTGCGTGTCATCGATTACAAATCTAGCCAAAAGGATCTCAAGCTGCATGAAGTGTACTATGGCCTGTCCTTGCAGATGCTCACCTACCTGGATGTGCTGCTGAATGCGGCGGAGGAATGGTTGGGCGAGACAGCTTATCCAGCGGGTACACTGTATTTTCACGTCCACAATCCGATGTTGCAGTCGCCTAACGGTCTTAGCGCAGAACAGGCCCGTCAGGAGCTTTTAAAACGTTTTAAGATGAAGGGATTATTGCTCGCGGATCGGGATGTAGTTGGGCAAATGGATACAGCATTGGACAAGGGATATTCCTCTATTTTACCTGTTGCGGTGAAAGCAGACGGCAGTTTTTATAGCAGTGCTTCGGTTGCTTCGCCGGAACAGTGGGACAGCCTGCTAGCTTCGGTACGTCATAATATCCGGACGATTGGCACACGGATGACAGAGGGCGATGTGGCCATTGAACCTTATCGTATCCAGCAAGAGACGGCTTGTACCTTCTGT
>NZ_WUDQ01001057.1:0-523 GCF_009827695.1 Paenibacillus sp. OT2-17
TGATCTGCTTGATCTGTGTGGCACGGAAAAAAAGATTGGCAAGCCGCCGGGCAGCGATATGAGACAGGGGAATATTACGCTTCCGGTGATTTATGCGCTTGAACAGCCTGAGTTGCGTGCCGATCTACTGGCTGAAATCCGCCGCATTCAGGATGGAGATGGGCAAGGAGACGCACGCAAAGCGGTGGATATGATCAAAAAAAGTGAAGGAATCGCTAAAGCTGAAATTCTCGCCGACCGATATATTAATAAAGCGCTAAACGCGCTGGACTTACTACCAGATGTCAAAACAAAAAAGACGCTACGCGATATTGCTCATTTTGTAACACGCCGCTCCTACTAAAGTTGTGTTTTGGGTTTGCTGTGACAAAATGCTTTAACCGGTTCCAAGCTTTCTGTTACAATACAGTTTAGTACTGTATAAATACATTAGATTGGATTGGGAGTGAGCCGATGGATCGTACTTTTTTGATGGTTAAACCGGATGGTGTACAACGTGGATTGATTGGACGTATCATCAGTC
>NZ_WUDQ01001058.1:0-522 GCF_009827695.1 Paenibacillus sp. OT2-17
GTATTTGTAAAAAGTTCCTTGGGATATCCCCGGAAAAAAACGACTCCAAAAACCGGATTTGGGAACCCTATATAAGGAATCCTGTTCCCCATTCCAGTTGTTGCGATCTGTAGCAAGCCCGACATGGAGAGCATGAGGAGCCCAGACCGTAAAGCGGACGCCCTGTTCTCCGTTCTCCACAGTAAGGTGGGAACCCAAAGATCGGTAGCTGTGATAAAGCGTTCCTTCATGAAACAAATAAATATCTTCCGATGAAATAGCCTGTTGCGGAAGAGTTTGGTCTGTCATCACGTCACCACCCTTATATGTTTTGTAAGTAAAAATGTATGAATCGGTAATGCATTCGCTTTTGGGTCAAAGCTGACCTGAGTTATTACCCCATTCTAGCCACAATGAACAGAAAAATGACTAGGAAAAAAATAAACCTTAGTTTTGGGGGAATCTTATATACCTTATGGTTTCAAGAGTACCCCATACCGTTTATGTATGTACTACACTGACAACTAAACCGGGAGGGAAACG
>NZ_WUDQ01001059.1:0-520 GCF_009827695.1 Paenibacillus sp. OT2-17
CGGCAAATGTTACATCTTCTTGGTATCTGTGCTACTTTAACACCAAAAAAACACACCCATATGTTTATGAGTGTGTTTTTAAAACCTCAAACCACCGACACTCCTAGGAATGTCATTCCCTCCATGCTTCTTATATTTAAAAATTAAGGCTTCAAGAAAGGCCCGTTTTCACCGATCTTACCAGGAGCAGGATTACCCGGGAGATCAAGTACATATACCCTTAAGTTTCCTTTGCCCGAAACTGCCAGATTGAGCGTCCCATTCGTGACCTCTTTGACGTCTCCGGTAATAGCATCTTTATAAGTGCCGTTAGGAATATTCCGAAAAACAGCTGATTCACTAACAGTAACTAAAGCATAACTGTCTATGCCTTTTGATGAATCCGTATAACGTCGCTTGTACGCCATTTGTCCGCTTACATCTTTTGTAGAATACTGTCCTTTTTGCAAGGCAGGAATACTTCTTCGAATTTGATTCAGTCGCTGAATGTGCTTTACAAGTGGGTGCTGCAGGGTTTGAG
>NZ_WUDQ01000105.1:0-10176 GCF_009827695.1 Paenibacillus sp. OT2-17
TTCTCTGGTGAAGTTTGCTGTCGGGCTTGAGTTTGGGCAATATGTACTGCTTGGAAAAGGTGAAGAGTTGACAGGTGGACGTACTCGTCCGGCTCTGTTGGCTGATGTATTCGAAGCGTTCGTAGGTGCGCTTTATTTGGATCAGGGTCTGGAGGCCGTCCGGTCGTTTCTGGAACGTTATATTTTTCCTCAAATTGTATTAAATGGTAAGCTTCAGATGAGTGATTTCAAAACAGAGCTTCAGGAACTGACGCAGCATCATAACATGGGGATGCTTGAATACAAGATTGTAGAGGAGCGCGGACCAGCCCATGAGCGCGAGTTTGTAGCTGAGGTATATATGGACAGCGAACGGCTAGGGGCAGGTACGGGACGCTCCAAAAAAGAAGCTGAGCAGCAAGCGGCGGCAGTAGCTTTAAACCGTTTGAAGCTGGCAGAATCGTAATCGGTACCTGAGCAGCCCGGACGGGTTACGCAAGCAGGGGACACAAAGTACGAGCAAAGGGCAGTCCGCGGGGAGTCCCGGCCCGTAATGGCGAATGGACTGCGTTTTGCTCTTTTTTCGTGGCTTTGCTGGTGTAATGTGAGTGTCGGTACTGTGCTTTATACAAGCTAGTTTATGCTACAATAGGGATAATTCATATCAATCAGGTATACGGTGTTGTACAAGCATATTTGAAATGTTAGAGGTGAGATTGAGCATGTTTTTAAAGCGCATTGAGCTGGCGGGCTTCAAATCGTTTGCAGATAAAACGGAAATGGAATTTGTCCGCGGCATTACGGCAGTCGTCGGACCCAACGGAAGCGGAAAAAGTAATATTTCCGACGGGATTCGTTGGGTGCTGGGCGAACAGAGTGCCAAATCACTGCGTGGCGGCAAAATGGAGGACATTATTTTTGCGGGTAGTGATGCTCGTAAGGCTGTTAATTACGGTGAAGTATCGCTTACGCTGGATAATGAAGATCAGGCGTTGCCTCTGGATTTTGGTGAAGTCACGGTAACGCGACGTGTACATCGAAGTGGGGATAGTGAATATTTCATTAATCGGCAATCATGCAGACTCCGAGATATTACAGAGCTGTTTATGGATACAGGGATTGGTAAAGAAGCTTATTCAATTATTGGACAGGGACGCATTGAAGAAATTCTGAGTACCCGATCTGAGGATCGTCGAGGTATTTTTGAGGAAGCCTCGGGTATCGTAAAGTATAAATCGCGTAAAAAAGATGCGGTTCGCAAGCTGGATGAAACGGAGCAAAATTTACTGCGTATTCACGATTTGGTTAGTGAACTGGAGGATCAGATTGGACCGCTTAAGGAGCAGTCTGAAAAGGCGATTCATTTTAAAGAGCTGCGCGGTGAATTGAAATCCAAAGAAATTTCAATGTACGTCCATCAAATTGAACAAATTCATACTTCGTGGAGCGATGCGACTTCCAAACTAGCTTTGCTGCAGCAGGAGCAACTTCAGTTGTCTACGGTGGTGTCCAGCCACGATGCGATGCTGGAAAGCGACCGCAACGAATTACGCCAGCTGGAGGAGCAAGTAGAGCGGTTGCAAAGGGATCTGCTGCAATACAGTGAAGCGACGGAGAAAAGTGAAGGCTACGGCGAATTGCTCAAAGAGCGCACACGCAATCTGGAGGCTAATCGGGAACAATTGATCTTATCACTTAGCACAAGCGAATCACGGCATTCCGAGCGCAGGAGTGAACTGGATCAACTGAACGAAAAGCTGTCTGCACTGAATGTAGAGCTTGACGAGTTGCGTGGGCGGCTGTCTGACGAAGAGGCCAAACTGATTGGTGTTACAGGCGGAATCAGCCAGGAGCAGGAAGAAAGCCTAAAGGGTGGTCTGCTGGAGCTGATGAATCAAATGGCACAGGCCCGTAACGAAATTCGTTATACAGACCAACAGAAGGAAGCATTGGAACGGCGTGTGACTCGCGTAAGTGACGAATCCGGCAAATGGGAAGCCCAGAAAGTACAGCTTGAACAGCGCAAAAAGGGATTGGAAGCTGCTGTTCAGAAGCTAGGGCAGGAAATAAGTAGTTTGCGTAGTGGCTATATTCAGGGAAGTGAAAAGTACCAAGCCCTGCAAAAACTTCTGGAAGAAAACCAGGGTACGGTTCGTAAATGGGAACAAAAACGAGAGGCTCTAATTTCACGGCGAGATACGATGAAGGAAATGCAGGATGACTTTGACGGCTTCATGCTTGGAGTTAAAGAGGTATTGAAGGCTGCACGAAAAGAAACCTTGCACGGTGTACATGGAGCGGTAGCGGAGCTGATTCGAGTGCCTGAGCATTTAGAGCAGGCGATGGAAACTGCTTTGGGTGCTTCAGTTCAGCATATCGTGATGGAAAATGAATCCGTATCCAGACAGGCGATCAGTTTTCTAAAGCAACGTCAACTGGGCAGAGCGACATTTTTGCCTATGGATGTTATCCGCCCGCGTCAAATCGGTGCGGGGGAACGCCAAATTGCAGAAGGCGCTGAAGGCTTTGTCGGGATCGGTGCAGATCTTGTTCAGTATGATGATCGATATGCCGGAATTGTAGGCAGTCTCTTGGGGAATGTGGTCATTGCCCGTACGTTGGAAGATGCAAACCGTATTGCGGCCCGTTGCCAATATAGATACCGCGTGGTCACTTTGGAAGGCGATGTTGTCAATGCAGGGGGTTCCATGACTGGGGGAAGCCAGTTCAAGAAAAATGCTAATCTGCTTGGACGTAAGCGTCAGCTGGATCAGTTGGATCAAGACATTGTAGATACGGAGCAGCAAATTGCAAGGTTGCGCCAGAGTGCAATAGATACCAAACGCCAGCTGGAGGAGACACAGACCCGTCTGGACGAGTTGCGTCAGGGCGGCGATGTGAAGCGCGGTGAAGAGCAGCAGATGGCAATGGAGCTCAAGCAACTGGAGCATGAACTTCGTCATGTTCTGGAGCAGGTCGCTGCGTCTGGTCAGGAGAAAAAGGGCTTTGATCAGGAAATCAAGGAGCTGGAAACTTCCCGTGAAGAAGCGTTGATAAAGTTGGCTGCGCTGGAGGAAGAAGAGAAGAAAACGCATCAGGCCATTCACGCTGCCGAATTCGCCCGTAAAGCCAACGAATCTGCCAAAGAGCAGCTGCAGGGAGAGCTCACGAATCTCAAGGTAAGAGAAGGAAAGCTGGACCAGGAGCGCTTTTCATTGGAAGAGCAGCTGCGCAGATTGCGTGGGGATTATGATACTCTTGGTAAGGATTCGAGACAAAACAAGACCTTGCTTGCTTCCATCGAAGCAGATTTGCTGACCAATGAGCAGGAGACCGTGAAGCAGATTGAAAATCTCAATCAATACCGTTTGAAAAAGGAAGAAGCCGCACAGCAACTGGAATTCAAGCGGGCTGCACGCAGTAGCTTGTCCAAAAAGCTGGAAGTGGCTGAGAACGACACGAAAGAACAGCGAATTCAGCTCAAGTCAGTGGAGGAGTTGCTTCGTCAAACGGAAATTGGAGTAAATCGACTTGATGTGGAACTGGAAAATGTTCTGAAAAAATTAAGTGATGATTATGAACTCAGCTATGAGTTAGCCAAGCAGCGTTACCCTATACCTGAAGATATTGAAGGTACGCAGAGTGAGGTAGAAAGGCTCAAACGTGGTATTTCCGCGTTAGGTGAGGTGAATCTAGGTGCCATTGAGGAATACCAGCGTGTGCATGAGCGTTATACGTTTCTTGATGAGCAAAAGTCTGATTTGGTGGAGGCCAAGACAACGCTTTATCAGGTTATTCGTGAAATGGATGAAGAAATGTCCAAACGCTTTAAGACTACATTCGATGCTATTCGGCGCGAATTTGGAACGGTATTCTCCAAGCTGTTCGGAGGCGGACGTGCTGATCTCGTGCTGCTTGACCCGGAACGCTTGCTGGAGACGGGAATCGACATCGTAGCTCAACCACCGGGAAAAAAACTGCAAAACTTGCAGCTACTGTCGGGCGGTGAGCGTGCGTTAACAGCGATGGCGTTACTATTTGCCATTTTACACGTTAAACCTGTTCCATTCTGTGTACTCGATGAAGTAGAGGCTGCATTGGACGAAGCAAACGTGGTGCGTTTTGCCCAGTATTTACGAGAATTCTCGGAGCAGACACAGTTCATTGTAGTCACACACCGCAAGGGCACAATGGAAGAATCAGATGTGCTGTACGGGGTTACGATGGAGGAAGGCGGGGTTTCCAAACTCGTATCTGTCAAGCTGGACAACGATGAAGCTGAGATTGCCTGACATTAAATAACATACTTTCAGACCAACGGAGGGAATCCATGAGTTTCTTTAGGAAATTGAAGGAAAGCATTGCAAACAAAACTGAATCTGTCACAAAACAGTTCAAAGATGGTTTGGAAAAAACACGTAAAGGTTTTGTTGAAAAAGTAACAGACTTGATGATTCGCCGTAAAAAGATTGATGAGGAATTTTATGAGGAACTGGAAGAAATTCTGATCGGAGCGGACGTAGGCGTCAACACGGTTATGAACCTCATTGAAGACCTGCGAGAAGAAGTGAAAAAGCGCAAAATCGAGGACGCATCCGAGTTACAGCCTGTATTGTCGGAGAAGCTGTCTGAGTTGCTGCGGGGTAATGACAATAGTCAGCTCAAAATGAATCCTGACGGGATTACAGTCATTTTATTCGTGGGAGTCAATGGCGTCGGCAAAACAACAACCATTGGCAAGTTAGCTCACCGTTTTAAACAAGAGGGCAAAAAAGTATTGTTGGCTGCTGGGGATACGTTCCGCGCGGGTGCGATTGAACAGTTGGAGGTATGGGGCGAACGGGCAGGTGTAGAGGTTATTAAGCAGCAATCCGGTTCCGATCCGGCTGCGGTTATGTTTGATGCCGTACAGGCTGCCAAGCAGCGTAAAGTGGATGTTTTGTTGTGTGATACCGCAGGACGTCTTCAGAATAAAAGCAATCTAATGGAGGAACTGAACAAAATTTTCCGTGTGATTCAACGCGAAATTCCAGATGCTCCACATGAAGTGTTGTTGGTACTTGATGCGACGACTGGACAAAATGCACTTAACCAAGCCAAGCTGTTTGGTGAGAAAAGCGGTGTAACCGGGCTGGTACTAACGAAGTTGGATGGTACAGCGAAGGGCGGAATTGTTGTGGCCATCCGTCAGGAGCTGAATTTGCCTGTTAAGCTGGTGGGCTTAGGTGAAAAAGTGAATGATCTTCAACCGTTTGATTCCGAGCAATTCGTTCATGCGTTGTTTGCGGGGTTGATTCAGGAAGAGACGGTCGAAGCAACTGCTACAGGTGAGGAAGAACAGAACTGATACGTTTAAAGTAGGCTTTCATGCTACGTTTGGGACTAAGTAGCCATCCTGTTGCTGCTCAAGTTCGCCCAGATGTATAATGAAAGCAAGAAGTCTGTCGATGCCGTATATGTAATGTATCTTGTATGTAAAATATAAATCAGGAAGCCGGGTGAAAAACCGATGGCAAACACCTATACCTACTCCCGACGGGAAGAAGTAGCCAACGCCATTACACATGGAATTGGAGCCGTTTTAAGCGTAGCAGCGCTTGTGTTGCTCATTGTTTTTGCTAGCATGAAAGGAACCACTTGGCATGTCGTCAGCTTTACGATTTACGGGATTACGATGTTGCTGTTGTACACCAATTCAACGTTGCTTCATAGCCTGCGTGAAGGGAAAATGAAGGATTTGTTCGAAATATTCGATCATTCTTGCATTTACCTGTTCATTGCAGGCAGCTACACCCCGTTTATGCTCGTTGCACTGCGAGGTACTATGGGATGGACACTGTTTGGGGTGATTTGGGGGATTGCACTGTTTGGTGTGTTGTTCAAGGCGTTTTTCACCAAGCGCTTCCTGTTTATGTCTACCGTGTTTTACATTGTGATGGGCTGGCTCATCACAATTGCCTGGAATCCTCTGGTTGCGACTGTTCCCGCCGGAGGGATGACGTTATTGTTCGTAGGTGGTCTTATGTATACGTTGGGCACGATTTTCTATGTGTGGCGGGCATTTCCATATCACCATGCGATCTGGCATCTGTTTGTTTTGGCAGGCAGCATACTTCATTTTCTGGCTGTTCTGCTGTATCTTACTCCAGTAAGGGTTTAAGTAACAGTGGGCAAAAAGACGATCCGTACTTCCGTTTAAGGGCAGTGGATCGGCTTTTTTTTGTATGACAAGGGATAACGCTTGACATCTTCTTTTCTTTTATGTATCATAAGGAACGTTGAAAAGAACTGTAAAGTGTTTTTCCTTGACGATGGAGGTATACAAGATGAGTCAGGAGAATCGGCTGGAAAAGACAAACCGGATTAACCGACTGTTTGACTTCTATGAACCTCTGCTTACAGAGAAGCAACAGATGTTTTTAAAATATTACTTCCATGATGATTTTTCTTTAGGGGAAATTGCATCGGAATTTCAAATTAGCCGTCAGGCAGTATATGAACATATTAAACGTGCTGAACAGGTATTGGAAATGTACGAGGAAAAGCTTGGTTTGCTAAGTAAGTATGAGCGTAGAATCCAAGATCTCGAAGAATTAAATAAGACGTTGTATGAGGCATTCGGTAAAATCGGTGAGTCCGATGAAGGCACTCTGCAACATGTCCATCAAATTGTAAATCGCCTGCAGGAATTGTAGGACATATAGATACAAGAACAAACAACCCTGGTAGACAAGGAGGTGCGAAAGTATGGCATTTGAAGGATTATCGACTCGCTTGCAAAATGTATTCAGTAAACTGCGCGGCAAAGGAAAAGTGTCTGAGGATGATGTAGCTCAGGCGATGCGTGAAGTACGATTAGCTTTGCTTGAGGCGGACGTTAACTTCAAGGTTGTAAAGGACTTTATTGCCAAGGTAAAGGAGAAATCCGTTGGTAAGGAAGTGATGGACAGCTTTACGCCAGGCATGGTCATCATCGACATCGTGAACAAGGAACTGACCGAGTTGATGGGTGGCAGTCAGGCCAAGCTTGCCAAAGCAAACAAACCGCCTACGGTCATTATGATGGTGGGTCTCCAGGGCGCAGGTAAGACGACGACGTCTGGTAAACTGGCGAAATTGTTGCAAAAGCAAAATCATCGTCCATTGCTTGTAGCTGGTGATATTTATAGACCAGCCGCGATCAAGCAGCTTCAGGTCCTTGGGGAGCAGATTAATACTCCTGTATTTACTCTGGGAGATCAGACAAGCCCGGTAGAAATTGCAAAACAGGGTTTGCAGCATGCTAAGGATAATGGTAATGACTACGTTATTATAGATACTGCGGGTCGTCTTCATGTTGATGAAGAGCTCATGGAAGAGTTGCGCCAGATTCATACCAACGTCAAGCCGGATGAAGTTCTACTGGTTGTAGATAGCATGACGGGGCAGGACGCGGTTAACGTTGCAGAGCACTTTAATAGTAGCTTGGAGTTGACGGGAGTTGTACTGACGAAGCTGGATGGTGACACTCGTGGTGGTGCAGCTTTATCAGTTAAGGCTGTGACGGGATGTCCGATCAAGTTTGCTACATTGGGTGAAAAACTGGATGCGATGGAGCCGTTTCATCCTGAACGGATGGCTTCACGGATTTTAGGCATGGGTGACATGTTGTCCCTGATTGAAAAAGCGCAGTCCAATATCGACGCCGATAAGGCGAAGGAAATGGAACGGAAAATGCGTAATGCCGAGTTTACTTTTGAAGATTTTCTGGAGCAAATGGATCAAGTTAAGAAGCTTGGTCCAATCGACCAGATTCTTGATATGATTCCCGGTATGGGCAACATGAAGCAAATGAAAGATATCAAAGTGGATGACAAACAGATGGGCCGGATTGAGGCTATCGTTCATTCTATGACCACACAGGAAAAGCAAAACCCAGACATGATTAATCATAGCCGACGCAAACGTATTTCTGTAGGCAGTGGAACATCACTGGCTGAGGTAAATCGTCTGATAAAGCAATTTGACGAAATGCGTCGCATGATGAAGCAGTTCTCAGATATGATGGGACCTAAGGGTGGCAAAAACAAGGCTATGAAGCAGTTGAAGAGTATGGGTAAAGGTATGAAGTTTCCTTTCCGCTAAGGCCGTTAGGCCCTTGGAATTATGGGATAACAATATACAGTCTACTTTTTGAAGGAGGTGAATTTTCGTGGCAGTTCGTATTCGTCTGAAACGTATGGGTGCACATAAAGCTCCTTTCTATCGCGTCGTGGTATCTGATTCTCGTTCCCCGCGTGACGGTCGTTTTATCGAAGAAATCGGTTACTACAACCCAATCACAGTACCAGCGGTTGTAAAAATTGATGAAGATAAAGCGCTGAAATGGTTGCAAGATGGTGCACAAGCATCCGACACAGTCCGTAACTTGCTTAGCAAAGCGGGCGTAATGAAAAAGTTTCATGAATCTAAACTACAGAAATAAGGTGCTGATACGGAGGGTCAACCATGGAAGAATTAGTGATAATCATTGCTAAGGCTTTAGTCGATCATCCGGAAGATGTAACCGTGAAGACCTTGGAGAAGGATCGGCTTGTTGTATATGAGCTTAGTGTGCATCCTGAGGATGTAGGCAAAATCATTGGTAAGCAGGGTCGTATCGCCAAGGCGCTTCGCACTGTGGTTGCATCAGCAGCCGTTAAGATGGATAAACGGGTTACCGTAGACATCATATCTTAAAGATATACGAAAGTGGGTTAGGATGTATGTCCTAACCCTTTTTCGTACATGATGAAGATGATATGGAGCGGGACCGATTACAAGCAGGAGGAACACGATGCAACAATTGTTTAATGTCGGAAAAATTGTGAACACCCATGGAATCCGTGGAGAGCTTAAAATATTAACGACGACAGATTTCCCAGAAGATCGTTTTGCTAAAGGTAGTGAGCTTTTGATTGTTCCGGCGGAAGGTAAAGCACCGATCCCCGTAACTGTTGAAACAGCGCGTTTTCAAAAAAATATGGTTGTCGCTAAATTTAAGGAATATCACAATATTAATGAAGTCGAAAAATATAAAGGTACATTGTTGAAGGTATCTGCTGAGCGGTTAGGTGAATTGGAAGAAAATGAATTCTATTTTCATGAAGTAGTCGGCATGGAAGTGGTGACCGAAGACGGAAATGAGCTCGGCGTGGTCAAAGAAATTTTGACTCCGGGAGCCAATGATGTATGGGTAGTCAAAATGCCTAAAGGCAAGGAACTGCTATTGCCGTATATAGAGGATGTTATTTTGAATGTAAACGTGCGTGAAAAACGGGTTACGGTACGGTTAATGGAAGGTCTGCTGTAATGAGGGTGGATGTGCTAACCCTGTTTCCAGAGATGTTTGATGGAGTATTTAATGCAAGCATTCTGGGAAAAGCAAGGGATAAGGGAATTGTATCACTGCAAGCGGTTAATTTTCGTCAGTATGCTGGCAACAAGCATGGACAAGTGGATGATACGCCCTATGGCGGTGGGGGCGGCATGGTTTTGAAGCCTGACCCTATTTTTGCTGCGGTGGAAGCGCTGTTGGATAAATCAGAGCAACCAACATTAGAGACAGCCGATGAAGTTATCCAACATGAAGGGGTAGAACGTAACACAGACATAAAATCTCCGCGTATCATTTTGATGTGTCCACAAGGCGAGACTTTTACGCAAAAGAAAGCGGAAGAGCTGGCCAAAGAGGACCATCTTATTTTTATATGTGGGCATTATGAGGGTTATGATGAGCGTATTCGAGAGTATTTGGTGACGGATGAGCTTTCTATCGGAGATTATGTATTGACTGGTGGTGAGCTTCCAGCCATGACCGTCATTGACAGTGTGACACGGTTGCTACCAGGAGTGCTGGGGAACGAAACGAGTGCGGTAACGGACTCATTTAGTACGGGGCTGCTGGAGTACCCCCATTATACCCGGCCTGCGGAGTTTCGGGGCTGGAAAGTACCCGATGTACTCCTGTCAGGGCATCACGTCAATATTGATTCTTGGAGACGCCAAGAGGCGTTACGTCGCACGATGGAACGCCGACCAGACCTGTTGGAACAGGCTGAACTGACAGGCAAGGAGCGCATGTGGATTGAGGAGCAGCGCAAATCTGACTGTTTGGGGGATAAGCAATAAAGCGCCTTAGACATGAGTGGATTTGAAAGCAGGCGGTGACCTGTTTTA
>NZ_WUDQ01001060.1:0-519 GCF_009827695.1 Paenibacillus sp. OT2-17
CAGAGAAAGTGTTACTGAGGCAATCGAGTTAGGAATGGAAGCCAAGGCAATTCCTGCTCTTCTGCACAAGTTCAGCCGGACAGGTGTGCCTGATCATGTACGCATGACGGTAGAACAGTGGGCAGGCGATGTCGGACGGACGGCTTTTGCAACGGTAACACTTTTGCGATGTGGCACACAGGAGGATGCAGACATGGTTGCACGCCATCCCGCGCTGGAAGGATTGCTGGAACGGCTCGGTGACAGGGACTTTATTATTCCGGCGAGCTCTGCTGTCAAAATACGAAAAACGCTTGCTGCAATTGGATTAGGTCCACGTCGTGAACTGGAAGGTGTGGACGATCCGACTCATCATTATCCATTGATTTTGGAACCAGAGAACATAAGTTCAGGCAGCCCCAACAGTGAAATGGAGTCCGACCCTACTCAAGCCCGTTCTATATTTTCCCAAGAGGGAAGAGCAGGTTTTGTTTATACTGGGCGCACGCTGCATTTTTACGAACAAGAGCACACGCTGCC
>NZ_WUDQ01001061.1:0-511 GCF_009827695.1 Paenibacillus sp. OT2-17
GATTCCGTCTGGTGCGAGCTGATCCTTTTCGGGTGCCAGGGCCACGGGAAGATCACGCCAATGCACCAAATCCTGACTTACCCAATGTCCCCAATGGATCTGATGAAAGAACGGCCCATGCGGGTTATGCTGATAGAACAAATGATATTGCCCGTCAAAATAGATCGGTGCATGGGGTTCGTTCATCCAATGGGCTGGCGGGCTAACATGATATTGCGGTCTGTGCCGATCAAGCAGCAGTGGCGTCCGGTCCAGCTTGATCTCGTCATAGTTTAATTGCGGCCGGATACCTTTGTGAAAGGTATCCAGCACATGCCGATAAGAAGCGGCCACTTCTTCCGCGCTCAGCGCCCGATTATAAATCTTGAGTTCATCAACGATACCGCTAAACATGTGCACGCTGAACACTTCCGCCAGCAGGCTGCTATGGTTATTCTTGCCGATAAGAAGATCCAAGTCCGTCGCCTCAGCTAGGCGGGAACCACGAGGCAAGGCTGCCGAAGCAATTTCA
>NZ_WUDQ01001062.1:0-510 GCF_009827695.1 Paenibacillus sp. OT2-17
CCGGCTCTGGCCGTAGACGGGCATGGCCAATATACCCCTTCTTCACGACGCAACCTGTCATATGTGATCCCATAATAATCGGCAGGACCGCCCCGGCTGGCAAGCCGCAGTTCTTCAAAGATATGCTCAGCATCCCTGTACGAGAAATAGCTGCTCTTGTTTAACTTTGCAGCTACCTGACACAAAATATTCCAGTCATCTCTAGCCTCGCCTGGTGCGGACCTCGCAGCTTCCCGTAGCAGAACGCGGCCCTCCAGATTGGTCATCGTCCCCGTATTCTCCAAATAAGACGTCACAGGCAAAACAACGTCGGCCATCCGCGCGGTTTCAGTGAGAAACATATCCGCCACAACCAGCAGATTCAGCTTTTTGAGGGCTTCCTCCACCAGCCGGACATTCGGGTTAGATACAACAGGATTAGAGCCCATCACGAACAAAGCTTGGATTTCTCTCTGATGGACAAGCTCCATCATTTCATAGGCGGACACTCCCTTCCCCGGTAAACTGCTT
>NZ_WUDQ01001063.1:0-509 GCF_009827695.1 Paenibacillus sp. OT2-17
ATCCTGCAGCTCTACATCGCCGTCGAACGTTTCCTTCAAATCAGAGGTCCAACTCAGGTCTTCACGTGAATAGATCGTCATTTCCCGTCTTCCTCTTCATCTTCTTCTACAAATGTATTAAAGGTCTCTTCGACGATTTCCCATTCGGCATCGTCTTGGATCACAAACAATTTAATATCATCGCCTTCTTCCTCGTAACGGAAGGCGTACACATCGGACTCATCAGCTTCAGGGTCCACTGGCGCAACCATCATGTACTTCGCTTCGGAACCATCTACCTCAAACTTCATAATGACCTCGAACTCTTCCTCGTTGCCCTCGTCATCGGCAATATAAATAATTTCCGGCTCTTCTTCCATACCCACTTGATTTTCAGCCATTACGAAATCCCCCTCACCTTGTACTGTGTGCGTCCAAATAGGTTTGCAAGATCAGGCTTGCGGCCAGTTTATCTACAACCTGCTTGCGTTTTTTTCGGCTGACGTCGGCCTCCAGAAGCGTACGCTCCG
>NZ_WUDQ01001064.1:0-506 GCF_009827695.1 Paenibacillus sp. OT2-17
TTTCTCAGATGGAGTAGCGACGGGTGTGAAATATACTTTGCCCAATAACTGAGCTGGTGTGAGGATTGGCAAATGTGGAATGAATGACTAGTAAATGATTAAAAGCTCAAGAAAAAGACGTAAATGCGATGAAATTCGTATTTACGTCTTTTAGTCTTGCTATGCCGTAAAGCTGGCTGAATGCCAGTGAAGCATCTTTACCTATCCATCTTCTCTCCTAGGTCAAATTCATCTTTGTGGCGGGCAACAGCGATCGTAAGATCAAATCCTACACGCAGCGTCTCGCCTCCACCATAACCAAAGATTTTGCCTCATCACAACTCCTCCACACATTGCCTTCGATATTAGATATACGTTATGATATACTATATTTTATAAGTGATAGACAAAAATGATAGAAAAAAGAATTGCTGATCACTATAAGATCATGCAATTTGGTTGTTTGTTGACATTCGTCCCGTTTCTTCTGGGTTTTACATTTTGAGAGGAGGATGTTGTTTGAAATT
>NZ_WUDQ01001065.1:0-505 GCF_009827695.1 Paenibacillus sp. OT2-17
CGCATACAAGTACATTAACATGCGTGAACCACCAATCCGATCGGACAAAAAGCCGCCTACAGGACGAAAGAAGCTTCCGGCAATCACACAAACGGTTGCAAAATCGGCGGCATGTACCGCGGAGAGGCCATATTGGGTATTGAAGAAAATAGTCAAATAATTAGAAAGACCAACGAATCCGCCAAACGTCACGCAGTAAAAGGCACAGAATACCCAGGCATCCCTCTGTTTGAGCACCGAAGCATATTGCGACAGACTTTTTGGTGCCGGGCGGTGAGGGCTGTTGCGGGCAAAAATACTGAACAGAATGAAGACGGTTAAGATGGGGAGGATAGCCAATCCGAAAACGGCTTCCCAACTGCCAAAATGTTGAGCAATGCGGTTGGCGAACAAAGTCGCAAGGACGGTACCGCTATTACCAGCACCGGCAATTCCCATAGCCAAGCCTTGATGCTCTTTGGGGTACCATTGACTTGCCAACGGCAGCGCAGCTGCAAATGATGCT
>NZ_WUDQ01001066.1:0-504 GCF_009827695.1 Paenibacillus sp. OT2-17
CCATATTCTTCAATTTCAGGTTTGTGGGAGATTCCCAGTTGCTTTTGTACACCCAATTCTACCGGCAAGCCATGCGTGTCCCAGCCTGCCTTACGTACGACGCGGTATCCCTTCATTGTCTGATAGCGGCCTACAAAATCCTTAATTACACGGCCCAGCACGTGACCGATATGCGGTTTACCGTTAGCTGTTGGTGGGCCCTCATAAAATACAAAATTTGGATTTCCTTCACGATTTGTGATGGATTTACGGAATGTGTCCTCTTCTTTCCATTTGCTCAGGATGCGCAGGTCACGGGACCGTGCTTTTTCTTTAACATCCACTCTGTTCATACTTCATACTTCCTCTCTACTCATCATTGATTTCCCTAGCATTTCCTAAAAAAAGCAACAAAAAAAGCCCCATCCCTGTAAAGGGACGAGACTGTGCTCGCGTTACCACCCTGATTCCGTAAAAACAGACCATTCTAAAATACAGTCTCATCACGGCTCTCTGAGCCCCACT
>NZ_WUDQ01001067.1:0-503 GCF_009827695.1 Paenibacillus sp. OT2-17
ACTCAACACGAGTGTCCGGTTCAGCGGGTCCTCCTGCAAGGCCGCTTTAATTTCATGCGTTAAATTACCGCCGTCTGCCCCATACGAATCTGCACGTTCACCTACCAGCAGCGCCTTGACATCGCGTAATGCTTCCCGCAGTTGTGCGGCTGGGAACGGTCGGATGATATTCGGACGTATCACACCAGCTTTAATCCCGCGCGCGCGGAGTTGATCCGCCACATCCTTGGCTGATTCAGCCGCCGAATTCAACAGGAATACCGCGACCTCAGCATCCTCCATATGATACAGATCCAAAATCGGGTATTCCCGACCGGATAAAGCGGCATATTCTGCTGCTACCTGCTCATATACTCCTTCTGACAGCTTCAGTGCTTCGGATAGCTGAACATGATTATTCGTCAGGTCATCACCGTTCATATGCGCACCCACGGTAACAGGATGATCAAAATCCGTAATATTCGGATAATTCAAGTTCGGGTTAGGACCTACAAAACCGCGCA
>NZ_WUDQ01000106.1:0-9950 GCF_009827695.1 Paenibacillus sp. OT2-17
TGATTACGCGGGCTTAAACATCAGTCGTCTTTTTTTCTTAACCAATGCCGATGGTAAAGTGACGCAATTGTCATATGGAGTGATCGATGACCAATTGCCGATCTCCTTCCTGCAAACATCCATTTTCAGTTATATTCTAGTGGGGGCATGCGGCATTTGGTTTGCGCTTGGGTTTGTTTTTGGTATTACAGGGTGGCTGCGGAAGCTCAAGGACGCAAGAAAGCAGAAGAGTACTTCGCGGCTTCCCTTCCCTGACAGTGTAACCGTAATACCATTGCTGGGTCTGCTTGTGATCGTCAATCTCATTGCTTCCAGCATCCAATTGATAGGCGACCCCTTTCAGCCTATGTCCAATTTCAATTTGAATATTATCTTTTTCTGGGTACTTGGGCTTGCCTTTGTACCGGCTGCCTATCTTGCTGTAAGAAAATGTAATGTTTCCAAAACAACATTGTTAAGAAAGGTATACACCGCGACGCTGATTCTTTCGTTTCTAGCTATTTCGATTTTCCTGTATTCCTATAATTTCTACTTTTTGTCATAGCTCCACTTGATAAGCCTGCCATACCTTCTAGTATACCGATGAAGATTGTCATCGTGAACAACCCCAATCTGAGCTAAATAAAAAAACTCTCCTCTGCATCTAGCAAGGAGAGTTTTTAACACACTCAATGAGATTCAAATACGTGCCGATTTCAGCCTTTGCTTTCAGTATGTTGTTGAATCTGTTTATTCTGTTTCTGGCTGAGTATTTACCAATTTTATATGAACATCTCTCAATTGTTTCTCAGTAACCTCCGAAGGTGCTCCCATTAATAGATCCTGCGCTTTGCTATTCATTGGAAAAGCAATAACCTCTCGGATATTCGATTCATTTGCAATGATCATAACAATCCTATCAATTCCAGGTGCTATACCTGCATGAGGCGGCGGCCCAAATTGAAAAGCATTAAAGAGTGCAGGAAATTTACTCTTGATATCTCCATATGTATAACCTGCAATCTCAAAGGCTTTTACCATAATCTCCGTATCATGGTTACGGACAGCACCCGAGGACAGTTCAATCCCATTACATACAATATCATATTGGTACGCTAGGATATCAAGAGGATTCATATTCAGCAGCGCATCCATACCACCTTGTGGCATCGAAAAAGGATTATGACTAAACCCAATTTTATGAGTATCAGGATCCAATTCAAACATAGGAAAATCAACTATCCAGCAAAATTTATATATATCCTTTTCCAGCAAATCCAGTCTTTTTCCTAATTGATTTCTGACAGCACCGGCTATTTTTTCGACATTTTTAAGTTGGTCAGCAGCAAAAAACAGTGCATATCCTGAACTAGCTTGCGTAACATGTATTAATTCGTTTTTCACCTCTTCAGAAATGAATTTTGCAATAGAGCCACTAAGAGACATATCATCATTGAACTTAATCCATGAGAGGCCTTTCGCTCCAGCCTCAATAGCAAAGTTTACTATATCGTCATAAAAGCTTCTTGGCTGTGCTCCACAACCAGGAACAGCAATAACTCTTATCGTTTTATTTTTAAATACTTTAAAATCAGTCTCTGTAAACAGCTCTGTAACATCATGGATAATTAATGGATTCCTTAAATCAGGTTTATCGCTCCCGTATTTGAGCATGGCTTCTTGATATGGAATCCTGGTAAAAGGCTTTGAAATTTTAAAATCTGTAAATTCAGAGAAAACTTCATATAGCATATTTTCAACTACATTAAAGACATCTTCCTGTGTTGCAAAAGCCATTTCCAAATCCAGCTGATAAAACTCGCCGGGTGATCTGTCTGCCCTTGCATCCTCATCTCTAAAGCAAGGAGCAATTTGAAAATATTTATCAAAACCCGAAACCATTAATAATTGTTTAAATTGTTGAGGTGCCTGAGGCAAGGCATAAAATTGGCCTGGATGTACTCTACTAGGAACTAGATAGTCTCTGGCGCCTTCTGGAGATGAACTTGTCAGGATAGGTGTCTGGATCTCTAAAAAATTCAAATCGATCATCTTTCTTCTGATACTTTGAATTACTTTAGAACGAAGTATAATATTATTGTGTATTTTTTCATTCCGTAGATCCAAGAAACGATACTTTAATCTTAAATCTTCCCGAGCTTCATTTGCTAAAGATACTTCAAAAGGTAATGGATTCACTACCTTCCCTAAAACTTCTATCTCATTAGCAGCTAACTCAATATGCCCGGTTTTCATAGTGGGACTAATCGTATTTTCAGATCTGTTACATACAGTACCTGTAACAGAAATAGTTGACTCTCTGGTGATCTTTGATACAAAATCTTTCAATTCGTTATTATCAGAAACAACAATCTGCGTTACTCCATATTGATCCCTAAGGTCAATAAAAATAACCCCGCCATGGTCACGCATATTTTTTATCCATCCTGCAATTCTCACTACTTCGCCGACATGTTTTTGATCCAATTCTCCACAGTTATGAGTCCTGTAACTATGCATGAAAAACCCCACTTTCTTTTATTCCCTATCATCTTAATGATTTCTATTTTTCTCCACACATATACTCACATTATCGTTAAAGCTTTATACCTCTCATTCAGGTATTCCGCAGTTTCAACCATTATTTTTTGTCCTATTTCGTCAACATGCCTGTTCTTCCAATTCTCAAAGACTGTTCCCTTAACCCATTGGTTAAAAGCGCCGAGGGCTGGTCCGCAGTGTACTTGATAATCAACCTTACTGTGTTTGTCTCCATTCATTGCAAGTCGTGTAGAATAAGTAAAGTACCATCTAAATATCAACGCCATCTTACGTTTAGGAATTCTTTCAGCTTTTTCAATGATCTCAGCCGGGTAATAAGCTTTAATATCTTCATATACTTGTTCAATACTCTTCTTAAAATACTTTTCTTCAATATATTTTTTGGTTCCGCTATCAATTTCATCTATGGAGTTATAATTACGGTAAAGATCATATAATTTATTCGCCCTGGCCGGGAAAAAAACTCCTTTTTTCATAACCTGAATCTTCGCTCCCATTTCAAACATATCTCCTGCGGGAGCGTAGTCTGTATCCTGTATATTTAACTGCTGGAGCAAATCCTTTACATCATCACTTGTCCCTGCTTCAACCGTACATTGGTTGATTGAGCCTGTCATGATAAAATCCGCACCCAGTATAAACGCTGCCGCAGCAGCTTGTGGAGTCCCTATCCCCCCGGCTGCCCCTACCCTTATACTTTTATTGTATTTATACTTAAGTAACGCTTCATCCCTCATTTTAAGCATTAACGGAACCAGTACATATGCAACAGCATGATCAGTATGCCCGCCTGAATCAGCCTCGACACACAGATCGTCTACCATAGGAATTTCCATCGCCATCCGGGCCTCATCCCGGCTTATCCTATTTTCCTCGAGCAGTTTATTTACGATATTCTGAGGCGCAGGACTCAAGAATGCCTCCACAACCTCGGGTCTTGATACTTTCGCTATAATCCTGTTCTGCGGTGTTACGATCCCCTTTTCATTTCGTTTCAAACCTTTCAATCTGTACCTTACCAAAGAAGGCGTTATACTCATGAACGCAGAGGCTTCAATAGTTCTAACACCGTATTTTATGTACAAATCAACGATGTTATTTTCTATTTCCAGGTGATCGGGAACATGAATAAGATTCATTCCGTAGGCTTCGCCTTGGTTCAATTCTTGCTGAATATACTTTATAGCTTCTTCAAGGGCCTCAATCTTGACTCCCCCTGCCCCAAAGAATCCCATCATTCCTGCCTTACCTGCCTTTACGACCATCTCTTTTGAAGATATTCCCTTATACATCGAACCCATAAGATACGCGTATTTAAGTCCATAATATTGTTTGAATTCGCTATGACCAAGAGATTCCGCCGTAAACCGTTGGCTGGCTATACCATTCTTCGACTTTACTTCCTGTACCTGCTCGCTACGTTCTTCATCCTCCCTCACAATCAGCGGTTCTGCTTCTCGTTGTATTGCGTTAACCAACCCTGTAATGACTTTTCCAGGCCCAACCTGTATGAACTGGGTTACATTTTTACCCATTAGATATCTTATACTTTCCGACCATTTGACCGGACTTACGATCTGGTTGATCAGCGTACTCCTTACATCTTGCTGCCTGTAGGGTCTGGCATAGATATTTGAAATGACTGGTATTTTCAATTTTGAGAATTCGAACTGTGACGCATAGGCCTCAAATCTCTGTCTGGCATCTTCCAAATACCTGGAGTGAAATGCTCCACTTACATTTAAAATCACATAGTTTGTGGCTCCTGCATCCTCAAAAATTGGCTGCGCCTGCTCAATCATGTCCTTCGGTCCTGAGATGACAATCTGGCTTGGCGAATTAAAATTAGCAACATCAATCTCCCTTAAATTATTTTTCTCGATAACTTCTCTAAATACTTCCTCGTTCAAGCCTATGACCGCTGCCATACCACCACCGGCAGCCTTGACCATCAGTTCTCCTCTTTTTTTAACCAGCTTCAAGCCCGTTTCAAAGTCAAATGCCTCTGCGGCAAATAAGGCATTGTATTCACCTAGGCTATGTCCTGCAACATAATCGGGTTTTCTTCCAGTCTCTTTTAATTTATTAAGATAACTCAAAGCGTTTACGACAAATAGCGCCGGTTGGGTAAAATCCGTTTGTCCTAGTTGATTGGCAGGATCTTCAAGACACAGTTTCTTAATAGAATAACCAAGAATAGCATCCGCTTTTGCAACCAATTCCTGAAATTCGTCAAATAGTCCTACTCCCATGCCTTTGGCTTGAGCCCCTTGTCCAGGGAACAGATATGCGATCATTTGTGTCCTCCTTTTTGCTAGTGAATGCATATTAGTCGAATATTTCAAATAGACGATCCAAATTTTTCATATCGTTTTGAAAAGGTGAAAGAATAGAACAAATACTTGCCATTTTCTTGATACCAAAATTGTACTTCACAAAATTAGCAAGAGTGCCCGAGGGGCCAAGGTCAATATAGATGACCCCGTCCCCGTCTCCCAGACATTTTAAAGCGTTCCGAAAACGGATAGGTTTTCTAGTGACATCCCAAAGAAAACGGTTGTCAAGGGATGTCGCCTTTCCTCCGTACATAGATGAAACCATATTTATAGTCGGATTCCTTAGGGTCTTAAGCTTTAAATACGCTGTATATTCCAAGGCTATAGGGTCCATTAAGGAAGAGTGAAAAGCAAACTGGACCGGTAATCTTTGACATATAATCTCATTTGCTATCAAGTAGCGTTCAATTTCTTCCAGTTCCTCACAGCTGCCAGAAATGACAAAATGCGAGTCATAGTTGATTGATGCTAACTCTGAGTTGGCATTCAATACGGATATTTGGTCATACAGACTGAGGTCGCCAATTACGGCCAGCATGCCACCCTTTGGACAGTAGGTTTCTACCATTTCTGCTTGCTTGACAAGGCATTGAAGAGTATTTTCATAACTCATACAATCAGCCACAGCAACAGATGCAAATTCACCGAGGCTGGAACCCAAAACGTAATCAGGATAAATCCCCTGTTCCAGTAATACCTGTGTGAGGGCATACTCCACCATGAAAATTGCGGGGTGAGTATATAACAAACTATCAAACAGGTCTCCTCTCCCACGGTTGTCGTCGTACAGCATTTTTAATACGGACCTGCCTGTAATATCCGTATGAATCTCATCCAGCTTGGTCATCCATTTTCGGAAAACTGGATTTAACTTAAATAATTCTCTTCCCATGCCGTAGTATTGTGAGCCTTGGCCTGAAAACATAAAAATCACAGATCTGTCCATTCTAACCTCCCACAACATACTCATTGATAAAATCCCAATAAAACCATTTAAAACGAATATTTCACAGTAAATTGCGAACTAATTGCATTTGGGAAGGTGTGGGATTGCTTTCGTTAAGAACATTCTCCATATGTTGTCTTATTGCAGGTTTGAATTTCGGCTCTGTTATGATATATAGCTGCCCTTTTTTGATTCCCTCAAACATCTGATTTGCTACATCCTCTGGAAGTATTCCATTCTGGACAGCCTTGCGGGCCAATTGATTAATGACTTGTCTTTCCGGGGGAAGATTTCCTAGTCCGGTCTGCTTACTCAGCTCCGTCGGTCGGTTCCGTTCCGCATCCATAATTTGGGTGCGTACGAACCCGGGGCAGACAACCGAAACTCCTACATTGGAACCTATCAATCTGAGTTCTTGGTGTAGCGTTTCAGACAAGCTTAAAACGGCATGTTTTGACACGCTATATATGCCATTACCATGGCCGGACAATAGCTCGGCGATGGAAGCTGTATTCACAATATGACATGCGGTTTTCTGTTTCAGCATAATAGGAACAAAAATTTCAGTTGCAAAGAGAATCCCCCATATGTTTACGTTTATTACCCACTGCCAATCCGCCACCGTATTTTCCCATAATAAGCAGCCCGTGCCGGCGTCCACCCCTGCATTGTTGAACAAAAGATGCACAGCCCCAAATATCTGAACCGTTTTTTGCGCTAATGCACGTATATCAGCTTCTTTGGAAATATCCGTCACCACGGATAACGTTTCTGCACCCATGTCTTTCAATTGTTTTTCGGCCCTTAGAAGGGCCTCCTCCTCAATATCCGCGAGGACGACCTTCATGCCCTCATTTACACATCGGTCCGCAATAGCACGGCCAATCCCACTGGCGGCTCCCGTAACTACGGCTATCTTATCTTTAAATTCCCTCATGATTTACCTCCAGAATATTTTGTATTTTCCATCTGATAGTGATCGGTTCCCTGTTTATGTTTAAAACTGGGTTATCGGTAGGGGGATCCTGCGGACATCTTTATCCTTATGGAGTGCCTCCCATGAAATCCTGCCCCCCTGGGTCCAATACATCGCTATATTCTCCATGTTTTTCTCCTCTAGCAGCAATTGAGAAACAGTCTCTCCTATTTTCCCTGAGAGAAGCGCACTCGTGTTTGAGTCTTCTGCACTTTCTCCTATAAATAAAGGAATAGATGCCCCTTCGGGCCCGTTGCCGCTATCGGCTATTTCGAGAAGTTCCCTAAGACCCGTGAGTAGATCCTGCCGCGTACTCGCTACGATTGCCGCCCGGCATGTCATCGCTTCGCGGCCTGTCTGAAGTGTGAAGGCAATATCCTGTAAGGCATCATCGCTCTGCTGCTCCAAATATCCCAGTAATTGATTGGCAAGCGCCATCAGTCTCTCACGGTTTATGTCCGAGAGAATCACCACTTGGGTCTGATCTGCCACTCGCAAATGAATGTTGTCTTTTTCTGAAGGGATATATTCTTCCAGAATGAAATGCACATTAGAGCCTCCCGCACCAAAGGAGCTTACGGTTGCCCGCAACGGGAATTCCCGTTTTTCTCCCTGAATCTCAATTACAGGCCGCTCCCATTCCTGAACCTCCCGTTGCAAATAAAATGGAGTATTACTGAAATTAATATTAGGGTTAAGCTTCTCGGCCTTAATGGTAGGAACCAGTTTTCGATGCCACAATTGCAATATGACCTTGGTTAGCTGTGATATTCCCGAAGCCGCTTCTGCATGCCCTATATTGGATTTGACTGAGCCAATGGCACAAAATTGCTGCTCAGTCGTAAATTTCTGGAATGCTTTATTCAAAGCAGCAAGTTCAATAGGGTCTCCCAATGTAGAACCATTTGCGGCTGCCTCTACATAACTGATCGTCCGGGGGTCTATACCGGCTTTCAAAAAGTTTTCTTCGACTAGTTGCGCCTGCGCATTGGGGTTAGGGATTGTATATCCATTGCTATGTCCCCCATGATTGGTTGCCGTGGATTTAATAACCGCTAAAATGCAATCTCCATCCTGTACAGCCTTATGAAGCAGTTTTAAGAGTACCGCTCCAACTCCTTCCGCTGGAAGGTACCCATCCCCATCTGCAAAGCTTCTGCTATCTTCATGACTTCCAATCAACTGATTTTGACTGGATTCAATATACTTTTTGGGACTGGTCAATAGATTCCCCCCGCCAGCTACCGCTATTTGACACTCTCCCCTGATCAGGCTTTCACATGCCATATGGACAGCTACAGCTGAGGAAGAGCTCATCGTATCAATGGATATGCTCGGTCCCTGGAAATTGAAATAATGCGACATGGGATTTGCGACTGCAACAGACCCAAATGATGTTACCCGTTGGGCAGAGTCCGGTTCGATATCACAGGAGCAGTATTTGTGATACGTAGCGCCCACATAGACGCCAACCTTGTTCTGGTGCTTCTTCTGTAATGCCTCTCGCGTATATCCTGCACTTTCAAGCAAATTCCATATTATTCCCAGGAAAAGTTGCTCTATCGGGTCCATTAAACTGATCTCATAGGGGGTGAGATGAAAGAATGCTGGCTCTGACAGGCTTATTCGTTCCATGAAACCGCCCCACTTGCAGTAGGTTTTTCCCGGCTTGTTTCTCTCCTTGTCAAAATAAAGATCGTGCTCCCAACGGTCTTTTGGAACTTCGGTAATGCAGTCCTTGCTATCTTGGAGATTGCTCCAGAACTCCTGAAGATTTTCCGCACCTGGATATTTCCCGGACACCCCGATGACAGCAATGTCCATCGCTCCTGTTTCTTGTTTCTTCTCCTCCTGAGGCTCTACCTCGGTTGCCGAAAATTGGGGACGACGGAATATCGGAGAAGGGGCTTTTACCTGCTCCATACCAAACCATTCAATCAATTCGCCTCGATGCGATTCCAGGAAATATTCTATTAAACTCTGGATATTCGGATATTCAAAAAGTAAGGTCCTCGATAGCGGGCCGAAGTTTTTTTCCAGCTCATCGGTTAATTCCATTGACTTTATGGAGTCAACACCATAGTTTTCTAGATTTTTGTCCTCTTCAATGCGATGTTCCGGCAGTCCAGTGGACGAAGAGAGCAGGCTCTTTAGGTAACTTGCCATTTTTTCACGCAGTAGCTCTTCTTCCTGGCTGGACACTGCCTTATTTGTTATAGAAGTTGGTTCGGCATTTTCACCCGCAGCTGTTGCCTGATCTATGCCAAACAAAGCGATCAATTGGTCTCGATAGGCTTCCACAAAATATTCCGTCAAACTTCGAATATTTGGATATTCAAAAAATAGAGTCCTCGACACCTGATCGAATGTTTTCTCCAGCTGGTCGGTCAACTCCATAGACTTTATAGAATCAACCCCATAATTTTCAAAAGGTGTATCCTCTTCGATTCGATATACGGGCAGGCCGATGGACGTTGAAAGCAGAGTCTTCAAGTAATGGACCGTCTTTTCACGCAACAGGTCTTCTTCTTGACCGGGCTCTGTCTTGTTTGCTCTGGAGGGAACGATGTTAGCTTCTGACCCGAGCGCCTGATCCCGAGATGCTTTACCGCTTTCTTCAAGCTGTCCCTCCATGACCATCATTGTGCTGATTAGATCTACGTCTCCTTCGATCACCATGACCTGATCCGAAATACAGGCTATGCTTTGGTACAGGGCGCTCATTCCTGTCTCTGTCCTCATCGCATACATACCCACCTTCTGCATGGCCTTCTCCGTCTCCTGGTCAGGCCGCATTCCGCCATCTTTCCATAACGGCCAATTGATGGACAGCGTTTTGCCTGTACGCTCCATGGAGGTTACCAAGGTATTGCGGTACCAGGCATATGCGTCCATAAAAGCATTCGCGGCAGCATAGTCAGACTGACCTGCATTACCACCCACTCCCGAACCTGACGAAAAAAGGATAAAGAAGTCAAGAGCAATGTCCTTACTGGCTTGGTCCAGATTTACCAGTCCCGTAACCTTGGGCGCTAGCACTGCCCTGAATTCCAGGCTAGTCTTTTTAATAATATAGTTATCCTGGATTATTCCAGCACTGTGCAGGATGCCGTTGATTCCGCCGTATGTCTGTTTGATATCTTCAATTAAG
>NZ_WUDQ01000107.1:0-9910 GCF_009827695.1 Paenibacillus sp. OT2-17
CACAGAAGGGACAGGTACCTGCGTGACGATCACTCATCCGTTGCTGCTGGATATGGCACAACTGAAGAAGCCTTATGAAAAAGGAGAGGGTCAGGCTGACGAAATCAAAGGCCACAGACAACTCGACAACGGCGAGTCTGATTGACCAGGCCATAACGGAAGTGACCATAGGGACGGCAAAACGTTATCAAGTATTGATCGCAGATGATGAGCCGATCATCCGAGAGGGGATACGAGATTGCATAGACTGGGCGGCTCTGGGCATGGAAGTGGCAGCAGAGGCGGAGGACGGAGAAGAAGCGCTGGAGCTGGTGGGTCAGCTTCATATCGACATCGTGCTGGTCGATATGAATATGCCGTTCATGGACGGCATTGAACTGATTCGGCGGCTGCGGGACGAGCGTCCGGAATGCCGCTGTCTGATCATTTCCGGGCATGATGAGTTTGCTTATGCGCAGGAGGCTGTCCGACTTGGCGTAGAGGATTATATTTTGAAGCCGGTAGATGCGGAGCAGCTTCATGCTACGTTGTTGCGGCTTCGTCAGCGAATGGACGAAGAGCACAAGCGTGCCGCCTATGTAGAACAAGCCGCCGGACAGATTGAACGGAATATTCCGCTGCTGCGCCAGCGGTTTTGCCTGGAATGGCTGGAAGGGCAACACACGGGAAAAGACGTCATGGAGCAGTTGGCGTTTTTACGGCTTCCATCGCGGCCGCCTGCTCAGATCGGTGTCGTACGGTGGCCTGCGGCAGAGGCCCGGCAGACGATTATGCGCGAGAATGACCGCCAGTTATTTCTTTTTGCTGCTGAAAATATTATTGGCGAACTGCTGGAGGACTGCCCGCATGTGTTGTTCCGCGATGCGAACGGACTGATCGGCATATGCCTGTGGCAGGAGGCACCCGAGACGATAGGCGCTTCCATGGAGCAGGCGATTGGGCGCTACCTGAATATAGCGGTTCATACGCATGTGGAGCCCAACGCGGGTGGACTGGAAGGCGCAATTGACGCCTACCGGGTGAGTCGGGATCGAGTGTATGGCGAATCGCAGCTGTCTCCCATTGTACGCCGGGCTCGGCAGCTTATTCAGGAAGGTTACGCCGATCGGGAGCTGACGTTGGAAGCCCTTGCTTCGCGTCTACAAGTATCCGCCGTATATCTCAGCCGTGTGCTCAAAAAGGAGCTCAACGACAGTTTCGTGACCCTCGTCACGCGTGCCCGTATCCGTAAAGCAGTACAGCTGCTAGATTCCACGACGTTGTCTATCTATGATATAGCAGATCGTACGGGTTACGACAGTCAGCACTATTTTAGCACCGCTTTTAAAAAGACTATGGGCGTGTCCCCTGTGCAGTACCGTAAAGGCGGTGGAATTCAAGAAAGCACGGTAGAGTAGGAAGGATTGAAATGAGGGATGAGTCCCACACTGTTTCATAATAAACTGTAAGAAAAAATGTGTGTGTAATCACACCTACGCATTCAGGGGTTTGTTACGCTGGGGATAACGAACAAATATCTATCAATATTTGGAGGAAAACGATATGTTTTGTTATCAATGTGAACAGACGCCGAGTGGCGGGTGTAAAGTAGTTGGGGTGTGCGGCAAGGATGAGACGATAGCAAGCTTGCAGGATACGATGATTTTTGCATTAAAAGGGATTGCTGCCTATGCGACACATGCTCGCCAGTTGGGCTATACCGATCCTGAGGTAGATCGCATCACGCATGAAGCGTTATATATGACCTTAACCAATTCTAACTTTAATGTACAAGAGCATTTGGAAATGGCGATGAAGGTCGGAAATGCGGCTGTACGGATCATGGATGTGCTGGATCGTGCGCATACGGATCGTTTTGGCATTCCGCAGCCGATTACCGTCAGTCAGAATAAAATCGAAGGCCAATGTATCGTCGTGACTGGACATAATTTGTATGCGCTGGAGGAGTTGCTGCGGCAGACGGAGGGTAAAGGCATCAACATCTATACCCACTCAGAAATGCTGCCTGCCCACGGTTATCCGGCATTGAAGAAATATGCACATCTCAAAGGGAATATCGGTAAAGCCTGGTACGATCAACGCCGACTGTTCGAGGAGTTCCCAGGTGCGATTCTCGCCACGACGAATTGTGTTATGCCGATTAAAGGCACGTATGCAGACCGCTTCTTCTCTTATGAAGTAGCCGGGCTGGAGGGAGTAGCCAAGATCATGGACGACGACTTTTCACCATTGATCGAGCGTGCGTTAGCCCTGCCAGCTGCAGATGTAGATTCGGAGCAGGTGCTTACAACGGGATATCATCATGAGACGGTTATTGGGCTGGCTCCTGAGATTATTCAGGCAGTTAAAGACGGGCATATCCGCCGTTTCTTCGTCATTGCAGGCTGCGACGCACCAGGCAAAGGTGGTAACTATTACCGCGAGCTAGCTACATCCTTGCCGAACGATACGGTTATTCTGACCACGTCCTGTGGTAAATTCCGTTTTAATGACGTGGATTATGGCACCGTTGGAGATACCGGCATTCCGCGTTATATTGATTTGGGACAATGCAACAATTCGGGTTCTACTGTTAAAATCGCTCTGGCATTAGCGGATGCTTTCGGCTGTACGGTGAACGAGCTACCTGTCAGCATTGTTCTGTCCTGGTTTGAGCAAAAAGCGGTCGCCATCCTGCTAGGCTTGTTCAGCCTTGGCATCCAAGATATTCGCATTGGGCCGAAGCCGCCTGAGTTCATTTCTTCTGGCGTACTGGATGTACTGGTGGAGATGTTTGGCTTGAAGCTAATTACTACCGCAGAGGAAGATATGAAAGCGATGTTGGCGTTGTCGTAAGGGGTTGGTGGGGAACTGCAAAGCGCAGTTCCTTTTTTGTTTCATCGTTCATCGATTCTTATAAAGATGTCCGTAAGAATCTTTAATGCCAGCTCAGTATCTTTGGATTCACGAGTCCTTAGGAGAGTCAAAATGGTTTTTATACTCGAATCTTCTTCGGTAAGCTCATCATTGTCCTTCACATATGTAAGCAACTGATAGACGCCCACGTTCAATGCCTTCGCTATTTTCTCCAGATTTTTCAAAGATATATTTCTCTCCGCTCGCTCAATGAAACCAATATAACTCGAATTGAATCCTGCTTTTTCGGCTAAAGCTTCTTGGGAAAGCCCTTTAGACTTTCGGATATCTCGAATACGTGTACCGACTAATTCTAAAAGTTCTGACATGATTACACCTCTCTATAGTAAGAATTTCACAAAATTCGATTCCAATCGCTCCAAAATGTAATATATAGACGAACGAGATCATCTCAATCTATATATTATTAATTGGAAGTCGCTTATTGGATTTTGCAAAATCCTCTAGTTAGAAGTGTAGAGAAAGAGTTACATCTAATTAATAAGTGTTAGTAAGTAAATTGAATTAAAAACTACTATATAGTAATATTTATTATGAAGCTTGTCCGGTAGCTAGAAAATTATACATCTTGATGGTTACATAATTGTGCTATGTTGCTCACATTGTTTCAGGATTTTGCAAAATTCGATACCAGTCGCTCCGAAGTGCAAGATATAGACGAACTAAACTATTTCCATCTATATTTTGTTCATTGGAAGTCGCTTATGGGATTTTTGCAAAATCCTCGTTTATGAAATTTTAATTCAGGAGTTGATTCCCCTTGAAACATTACTCCTTAAGTCCCCTACATAGTGATTCCGATTTCAAATTGCCTAAGTACAGCGACACCTACATATTCAATTGCATGATGGATTTTCAAAAGCTTGCCGAATACCAGATCAAGCTTGCACAGATGATGCGCGACCATCATCAGTTTCACAACTGCCTCATTCTTTGTGATCGAGCGATGTTTTCTATGGCCAAGGCCATTTATGTTCATCGAAACCAAATCATTCCATTGTATATTCGTTTATCCGTGACTGACCTGTTCCCTTTAATTCACACAGAGGCTGAGCCCAATTTAGATATGGTGCTGTTTATCGGTACGGTACATTATCTGGTTTCGGGAGAAGATGATGTATCTAAAGAGCCAATGAAGCTGGGGGAAGTAGACAGGTTGCTTTATAAAACGGACTCTATTCTAGAGTCTCTGTCACAGCGGATCGTAGCTGATCCGTCTAAGCGGTATCCATCTATTTATAAAGAAAATTCGTTCAATGAATCGGTAGATCTTTTATCAATAATACCCGGTTCTTTTTGAGCTAATGATATAATGACGCAAAGGAAGATGTTGGATGCTGGCTAACACTTCCACATCAGAAAGGGTGTTATTTCATATGCCTACATACAACAAACTGGTGCGGGATCGAATTCCGCACCTCATTATGTCTCAGGGCAAGGAATGTCGGACACGCATTTTAGACCCAGAGGAATACAAGCAGGAACTGCGAAGCAAGCTTCGTGAAGAAGTCGAGGAATATTTTGTAGCGGACAAAGACCAGGATGCGCTGGAAGAGCTGGCGGATATGCTGGAAGTCATCCGAGCGCTGGCAGAAGTACATGGGGCGAATGCAGCAGAACTGGACAAGCTACGGGCAGACAAAGCCGAGGCACGGGGCGGATTCCAGGAGCGGGTGTTTTTAATTGATGTCGATGAAGCTTAATGTCAAGCTCATTACGGATAATTTAGCGGATGGACTTATCGCGGAGATACGATATGCCTCCGGGATTTTATTATGACTTCTTTTATAATGCAGTTCGGATTGATAATCTATTTTTTAAGGAAATGTATTCAACTACATCGTCAAAATGTTTAAGAGAAATATGGAATTATACAGGGGAAAGAAAATAAAGAGATTATTTGTGTTTGTGATTGAGAGAGTGTAGTAAACATCAGCAAAAGGTTCGTTACAGCAGGAAGTAATATTAAATGAAGCAAGTATATGCGAAGATTGAAATGAATGGTAATCGTTATAATGATGCACAGGTGATAATTGAGGTCTAAGCGCAGAAATTAAAGAAACAAAAGTGAGTTCTGGACAAGCCACATGAATCGTATGAAGAAGACATAATAACAGAAGCAAGTACTTTGGAGCGTCGCAGACGAGTGAAGAGCAGAATCGGGCGTTGAAGAAAATGGTGGAGCGGATTGTGTATAATTAGGGAAGGGAATCGAGTAGAGTTGACGGTTTGTTAAGATGAACCCAATTAGCCGTAGAGAGGGCCTCTGGAGTAATTACAGAGGTTCTTTTTGTTATTATTTAAGTTTTTTGGATTTAAAGAAATTGTAGGAATATTTTTAATGATACTAAAATTAATGGGAAAAGCAGGAGGAATATAAAATTATGTCGAAAGTAGTAGTTCATATGGACCATTATATTTACATCATTTATAAATTTGCAAATGACTAAGTAGTTTTGAGGGATGTAATTATTTGTTATGATTCAAAAAAGTATTTATGTAACGAAATAATTAGTATATGAGGTGCAATTATGGAACCATACATACTGGATAACAGTGGAATATATAGTTTGAGCGGATTTTCTTATCAAATACGAGTATTTGTTTATTATATGTTAAAGCTTAAAGAAGGAATGCAAATTGAGTTTGAAACGATTGATGATATTAATATGAAGAAAATTAAACCTCAACAACTAGATGATTTTGATGAAAAATTTTTGAATAAAATAGTTGGTAGTTCAACAAATGAAACAATGCAAGTTAAGAGAACCACTATCACGCAAAGTACCGCAGTACAAGTGTTACTCAATTGGATTTTACTCGAATCTTCGGAATATAAGGTTTCCAAATATACGTTGTTTACTGATGCTGAATATAACAATACAGATATATTGTTTAGTAATTCAGCGGAAACACTTTTTGAATCAATTAGAGACTCGGATAAGAGTAATAAGGCCACTATTACAAAGGTTAAAAAAATATACAAAGAAGTAGAAGAATTCAAAAATGTATACGAATCTATTAAAGAAAAATACGAATTTGTTTCTATGGAAAATATTGATGAGAAAATAGATGAAAATTGTTCAGAGTTATTTAGAAAAGCTGGTATAAATAAGGTTGTTTATTATCAAAGAATAAAGGAATTGTTACAGCATATTACCGTACAAATCATGGATAGCATATATAGTAAAAAACCCTATATATTCACCTATAAAAAATTCATGACATTAGTAGAAGAAATTTGCAGTAGGATGACGGAAGAAATAACGCTCCCTCAATATTCGGATTTTAAAAAGCTTCACTCTATTGATTTTAATGATTTAAGTATCTCAAAATCTAGAGAATATAAGCAATTACTTGCTTGTGAACTGCCACAGCCTATAATTAAAACGCATTTGGGATACGGTGAGTATTACAAGGAGTTACGTTTTAAATATATGGAGTTAAATAAGATCGGTAAGATTGATAATATCGAAGAAACAACACATGAGAACTTTGAGATGGTTAAATTTGAATTACAAAAAAATGGAAATGATACACCATTTAATCGTTTGAATGCAACAAAACAACAAGGGAACACATATGCACAAAATGAACATGTTCGTTTTGGATCAGGAATATTTTTAACAAAAGAAGGAATCGAAGACATCCAAATTTCTTGGAAGGATGATAAACATGAGACAACTGAAAATTGAAGTTGAATCCATTCAGGTTAGTATTTTTTGTGAAATAGTTTTAGATATTCTTAGGAAGCATAGGAGATTAAGCATAACTAAAACATTAGTTTTTGCCTACTTAATTAAAAAACAGCGTTTTATCCCTAATAGTGTTTATAACGGAAATAATACTCAAGATATTATTTATAAATGTCTTTCGCTCCTTTCTGGAGACTATTTAGAATTCTGTAACAGTGTAGAGTTTATTATTAAGGCAATCCATGTATTGAAAACTAGGAAGATTATTATTGTAGAAAATGATTTGTTATTGATTAAGGATAATTTATCTGATAGTCAAAGTATATTCAAAGAAACCAAATTCCTCGAAAAAGCCATTGAATACAGTAAGGGTATAAATGAAAGACAATTTATGAAAGAGGTCACTAATAATGTTTAAAATAATTAATTTAGAGCTTTGTAGTGTTGATGATAGTAAATTCATATACGAGTTTAAACCAGGGATTAATTATTTCAAAGGTAAAAATAGTTCTGGAAAAACTGAGTTCTATAGTTTTATTGATTTTATGTTCGGGTCCTCGGAAGATATTAGAAAAAAGCCTTGGTACAATGGAACATTAGCAAAGGCAACAATGCAGTTTGAATATAATGGTTTAAATTTTAAAATATCAAGAACCAGTAATCCTAATATAAATTATCTCTATTATTCAGATGAAGAGGAAACAGCCTTTATAGATTTAAGGGAGTATAAAGGAAGGCTAAATAAAATTTTTGCAAGAGATATTGACCTCCTTAAAGATTTGAAAAACTTTACAGAGGAAGAACTTACCTATAGATCATTTACAATGTTTAATTTTCTTGGTGAGAAAAGGCAAGGAGCGATTCATGATTTTTTTGACAAATGTAGTGATGTGAAATATTCGGTAAAACTGGCGCCTATATTAAATTTCATATTCAATAAACATCTTGAGCGCATATATGAGTTACAAAAAGAATTGAATTCTCTATTATCTGAAGTGAGGGAGTTAGAAACTGCAACAGCAAGGTATGATTTTATATTTGCACAAATAAATAAGAACCTTCAGAAACTAGGAACTGGAATTTGGTACTCTGGGAAAAATGCGGAAGATATAAAAATCAAACTTAATGAAATAAAGAACATGAATGACCTTGTTCTAAGCAAGAAAGAGAAGAATATTGCTGACTTGGAAGTAATGTATAGCAACATCTCTGAACAAATTAAAATATATGAAAACCGAATCTCTGATTATAAGCAAATTGAGAGAGACAATCAAAACAGAAAGTTATTATTAGAGAAGCTGAATTCACTACTTGGAGAAAATAGTGATTTTGAATATTTAGTTTCTCCATTACAAAAGTTAATTTCTGAACTTGATTCTACAATATCGTTTAGTAAATTTCTAATCGGGGACAGTACTATAAATGAACTAAAGAAACAAAGAGAACAAGTGAAAATGGAAATAAAAAGAAACGATTCTCGATTCAAACTATTTTCAATGGAAGAAAAGGCAAAGGCAATCATAATTATAGAAGATTATTTATCGGCAGATATTAGATCCTATGAAGATGAGCTAAAACAGAAAAAAAAGAGAATCAAAGAAATACGTGAAGAATTAAGGGTATTGCAAAATTCTGATGATAATAAAAAAATTGAGGGGTTATCCAAGTTTATTACAGATCTTTATCAATCTGCAAAGGATATTTCTTCAGTGGTAGATGATGATTTCAACCAAGAAGGTTTCAAGATACAATATCTAAAAAAAGGTAATATATTGCAACCCACAATAATTAAAACAGAATTTGATGAAAATGAATTAAAAGAAAAGAAGGCTGTTAATTATTATATTGGAAGTATGGCAAGGCATACACTAATTCAATTGTGCGGTTATTTCGGATTTTTGAAAATATTAATAGAGGAGAATAAATATCCAATAATCCCTATATTGGTTATCGATCATTTATCTAAGCCATTTGATCATTCAAATTCAAAAGCTATAGGCAGAGTAATATCTAAAGCATATGAAAGTATCGGAAAAAACAAATTACAACTTTTTATGTTTGATGATGAGGAATATGAAACATTGGATTTAAAACCAGACCATTCGGAGAACTTAGTTACTGAATTTAAAACAGGTTTTAATCCTTTTTTCACCTCAAAAATGAATGGAGATGCGGAGGAAGACCAAACTTAGGTTTCTGATAAAAATAAAGCTATTTATCTAAGCCTTTAAGTATTAACGGGGAATGGGATGCCTAATAATAACTCAAATCATTTAATTAAATTTATAATTTATTTAGGTATGGTTCGTTACTGAGGCATAGGTAATAAGAAATATGAGCCTCTGTGAATAAGTTCCAAAAAAGTGTAACTCTTTAGATAGCCGTTTTTAATGATTCTACAAATTGAGACTTTTGCCAATCGTAAAAAGGCCAAAGTCTTTTTGCATTTTCAAGGTATATGTGCGATCCTGATGATCCTTATTCCAACTTAAATCCCTCCTCCCCCACCACAAAGGTTAAAATTTTATAAAAAAAGTTCAAAACCAGCAAAGACCTTTCCCGGCCTGGAATGATACCATGTGTTTGCACATAAAAAAAGGAGAGGTACTCGTTGCCTCACTTATGTAAGCGCTATCTAATTTCAACTCTAATCAGCACTTACCTTCAAATGACCCGCATCACATGAGGAAAGGGGAACTTCATATGAAAAAAGGAGCTGTTGTCGTATGGCTTCTGGTTTTGGCCCTGATGCTTTCGGCCTGTAATTTGGCGGAGAGTGGAACGGGCAGCAAGGAAAAAGGCTACGTAGGCATTTCCATGCCGACCAAATCGTCCGAGCGTTGGGTAGGGGACGGAGAAAATATGGTCCGGTTGTTTCAGGAGCAAGGCTATAAAACGGATTTACAGTACGCCGAGGACGTGGTGGAAAACCAAATCTCCCAAATCGAAAATATGATCACCAAGGGTGTCAATGTTATGGTGATCGCTTCGGTCGATGGAAACACGCTGACGGATGTGATTCAGAAGGCACACGACCGAGGCATTCAGGTCATTTCTTACGACCGGCTGATTCGCAACACACCGTATCTGACGTATTATGCGACCTTCGATAACTTTAAGGTGGGCGTGCTACAGGCGGCATATATTGAGAAAAAGTTGGGACTCAAGGAAGGCAAAGGCCCATTCAATATCGAGCTGTTCGGTGGTTCACCGGATGACAATAACGCTTATTTCTTCTTTAATGGTGCGATGTCTGTACTTAAACCGTACGTGGATTCCGGAAAACTGGTCGTGCGCAG
>NZ_WUDQ01000108.1:0-9765 GCF_009827695.1 Paenibacillus sp. OT2-17
AATGCGCGGTCCCCCATGCTTTGGCATGTTTCCCCATAGCTATCCGCACTTCATCCTGAGCCAGCAAATGCTGCAAATGAGCTGCCAGTGCCTCCACATCGCCAACCGGGGAGACCAGTCCGGTGTGTTCATGCTTCACCATTTCCGGCAGTCCGCCCGCATCCGATACCACTGCCGGAAGCCCCATAATCTGCGCCTCCATGACCGAAAACGGCTGATTATCCTGTATGCTCGGATGGACAAAAAGGTCCGCCAGTTGTAAAAGAGCAGGTACATCTTCACGATGCCCCAGAAAAACCACGTCTTCTGCCAGCCCTAGCTCCTTCGCCTGTGTTTGAAGCTCTTCCCTTTTATCTCCCTCCCCGACAATCCAGCAAACCCAATCCGTACGACTTGCTTTCAGCAGACCAAGAGCGCTCATTAAATAATGCAGCCCTTTGATATATACCAGCCGTGAAGGACAAATCATAACTTTTTTCCCCTCAGGTCGTACTATGTCCGTTCCCCGGGCGTGGACTTCCCAGAAGTGCTCGGTATCCAATCCGTATTGGAAAGTAGCAATCTGCTGCTCAGGCACTTCGAACTCACGCACAAGCGTCTGTTTCATCCATTCTGTAGACGTAATGGTAATATCCGCGGATAGAGCGCCATAGTGCTCCAGCGCCCAATAATATTTCCACATCAACGTCTCTCGGTAACCCTCCTCATGATCCCTTTCCAGAGCCATCATGACTTCACGAGCCAGCGAGCCATGAATATTCGCTACCAACGCACTGTCCTTACGTTTGACCCGACTTAGAGCACGCGTCGCAATGACATCTTGCGTGTGAATAACATCATACTGCTCAACCCCGAAATACGCCGCTGCCAGCTCCATACAGTATCGATCCTTTTCCACCGTCTGCACCCATGAATCCAAATGTAATACAGGGACAGCCGATTCATTCAACTTCGTATGCAGCAGGGGCAGCAGTTGATCCTTCAGCAGCTCTCTATCTTCAAAAACAATATGGTATTTAGGTGTATCCGGTCCGTTCCCCATCAAGTCTACTGTGTGACCCAGTAGCTCCAGCCTCCGTTTAATTTGCAGCATAAAGGGCCATACGCCACCCAAATGAGGAATCGGCCAGTACGTAGCCAACAAAATTTTCAAAACAGCCTCACCTCCTCTGTCTCGTACGCTGAGCTACATTCCGTTACTTCCGTAAATTTGCTGGAAACCCGATAACGCATCTGTCCAGACCGCAAAAAATCCATTATTCGGCACGATCGTTACATCAATAAAATTACCGACCGTAACGACTGGAACCGGACTAATCCCGTTAGGATTAAAGGAGCTGTCTGTTATTCTGAGGTTCGTAAATGTATTTCCTCCGTTCGTTGATTCGGCCACAAATACGTCTAATAAAGAGGTCGTTATTTGATTGGTATAATATACGATCTTAATCACACCGGTCACAGGTGAAACATCAATAGCCGGGAAAAAATGCTGTGCCCCTGCACTAGCCCCTGTCACAGATTGCGGCGCAGTCCAGCTTAATCCGCCATCCACCGAACGGGCGAGCAGCACATCCGCATACCCTGCCCGATTATCCTGCCAGACCGCATAAAGTGTTCCCTGATTCGGGCTAGTAGAGCGATCCACCGCAATGTTGGCCATCGGCAGCACATTGAAGCCAAACCCGGCCACGGGCAACGGACTCGGAACCGGGACAACAGAAGATACAGGCAGCGAAGAACTGAATGCTGTCCCCCCATTGAAGGACACAATGACCTGATATTGGTTAACCGGATTAGTTACAATGTACCCGACATAAATCACCCCAGTAATGCTCACGGTGATTTCCCCCCGCGTGATCTGATTGGAGCCAGCGGTGAGCACCACGGGTGTATCCCACGTGATCCCTCCATCCTGCGAACGCTGGAAAAACATTACTGATCCGCCAAAAAAGTCAGGATTGTACTGATGCGTATAACATAAATAGATGTTTCCGGTATAGGAGCTGACCTGAGAAGTATCAAATTTCACGCCGACCTCAACATTATTGACAAATGTCCCATACCCCCGCTGGGCAATCACGGGCGGATCAAATGTATTACCGTTGTCTCTGGATACATAGGTAGCGATGGTACCGCTCAAGCCGTCTGCGGTAAATACGTGACAGGCTATGACAAACAAGTTGGGAAAACCGTAGCTGACGCTATGGGATTCCGCCCCTACATAGCCTGCTGGTAGCGGTAAAATCTGCTGTGTAAAGGAGACACCGCCGTTACCTGAACGGTATACCACCGTCAACGGCGGCCCTGTCGTAAAATCGATAGCCGCAGACACAATGGTACCGTCGAGCAGGTTGAAAGCTACACTCGGTTCCTGCGCCAGCCTTCCGTTAGGCGTAAGCTGTACGTTCGGCATCAGGACCCACCTCCCGGTACACCAGCAAAAATCGTCAGGCTGCCTGTACGCGTATCCGTCCAGACGGAAATGTAACTATTCGGCGGTACGATGGCGACATCAATATAGTCGCCGATCAGCTCTGATTCGCCTCCACCGACATTCGGATTAAAGGAGGTCGTCGTGAGACGGCTGTTCGTAAAGGTGTTGCCTCCATCTGACGATTGGGCGGCGAACACATCCAGATTAAAGCCGTCCAAGCGATTAGTATAGTACACGACAACGACCAATCCCGTCTTAGGCGACACCGAAATCGCAGGAAAGAAATTTTGCGAGCCGGGCGGGCTGTCCGTCACGATGATCGGAGCACTCCAGGTACCGCCAAAATCGCTTGATTTGGACAATAAAATATTGCTGTATCCCTGACCAAAATCCTGCCAAACGGCATATAGCGTATTTGTTGTGGAAGGCACACCCGAGCAGTCCGCGGCCAAGCTGGGGAAATTTAATATCCGAAAGTCATAACCAGGAACGGGCAAAGGATTGGGCACAAGCGTTATATTGGATACCAGTATATCCCCGCTAAAGGTAGCTCCTCCATCAAAGGAGCGCCGAATAAAAAAAGCCGGTGTTTGCGGACCCGTACGAATCCAACTGACATAGACACTTCCATATTTGTCGACCGCGGGCTCAGGTCGTTCTGTGGAAGATTGGATATTCGAAAGCAATAACGGTCGATCCCAAGTTAGTCCTCCATCGGTGGAACGCTGGTAGAACGCCGTAGATTGAGCATTAAAATCCACATTATATTGGCGGTTATACGTGACATAGACGTGCCCGAGATAGGGACTTGCCCCCGCATTATCCGTCGTAATATTAGTCCAGTCATTATTAATGTAATCTCCAAAGCCCGGATTAATGACCACCGGGGGGGAAAAGGTGGCCCCATCGTCCGTAGAGCGATAGATCACGACAGCCCCGTTCTCATTTCCCGGAAACACATGTGCGGATATGATGAAAATATTCGGGAAGAGATAGGCTACCATTCCTGCTTCTGCCCCTGTATATCCTGTTGGAATCGGCAGTAAAGAATCAGTCCAGTTCGCCCCAGCGTCCAATGAACGATACAGTCCAATGAGTGGGGGCCCACTACTAAAGTCAACAGCGACAGCTACAACGATATTCGGATTCAACAAATTAACGGCGACACTGGGCTCAAATTTGGGCAAACCGCTGGGTGTTACCTGAAAATTAAAGGGCATCGTGAGCATTCCCTTCATTATATAAATGGACATGCCTGAAGTGTTTCTATCAAAATGTACTTTTTTCAGCTCAGTCTACAGACAACCATACAAGCTTTCTTTTCAATAGATTCATAGTATAGAAGCATCCCTTCAGGGGTTTTCCAATATTCTGTTTTTTGAGAGGATGATTCGATTGGCTTTTACAACCGGATATATGACCAACACTAGAGATTTTGGTACTGCCTGCTCCAATGTTGTTGTGAATTTGGTTAATGAGGACACAGTAAATGCGGCAACTGTGACCATCCAAATTTTTTTCTCGCTTGTACCGGATACCAAGATCCCCTTATACGTGTCATCGGTTAACTTGCCTGCAAACTCTGTTGCCCGACGTACCTTCTTTGTGCAAGGGGTACTTGCCTATGAGGTACAATACAACGTAGTCTCCGCTGCACCTGCCAATGTTGTGCTTTCCAACTTTGGACTGGATCAGTTTGGTAATGTTGTACAGGAGCATCGTGTTCTTCAGTCGGAGCTGACCACAATCCCGGCGCTGTCTCCTGTTATTTAAAGTTGCCCTGCTCCAGTGCTTGATGCAATCTGTGGGTGTAATACACGTAATTCCATTCCGGCGGTACGGACTGAACCCCTCGGCCGCTGCCGATGGTTGAGTGGTCATCTGTATAGTAGGAAAAGGCATGTGTATCCTGTAATGGGCGCAACAAATCCGTCAGATACAGCAAATCCGTCACGGCAATATATGGTTTGACACCGAAGCATACAACAAAGCGGGTTGTTGTTTCACCAATAGCCTGAACCAGTGCTTCCTGGACCGAATAATGCTGACGTGGCGTTACGATTAACCGAGGATCGAGCATCATCGACAGGAAAGCGGCGGCTCCCTGTTCTGGCGTTAAATCCAGCAACCGTACCACACAATTGCTGTAGTGCTGCTCCAGCAGATTATCCAGCAATGATTCAGCTTGAGCCATATCCGTGACAGGCATTAAAATCGTCATTTCAAGTGGGATGCCCCGACGTGCTCTCGCCTCATGCTTGGCGATTTGGAATGCGTGCCGCCAGCGTCGGTGCTCCTTCTGGCTGTGCAGGCCGGCCGATACACTAAATGTGGAATTCACCCGGTAATCCATCAGGATCTCCGGGATGAATTTCATGCTGCACGTCTCGGTCAGCCGCAGCCAGTAATCATAATCCTCAACTGGTTGCAGCCGATAGCTGCCGATTTGACGGGCATATTTGCTTTTGTACATAAATGAAACCCCGACAATGCTGGCATTCAGCAATTCATGATGCGGCTGACCTTGGTACCGGATCAAAGCTTGTTGATGCTGCTCGTCATACAACGGGTTCCCACATGCGTCAACCTGGCGGAAAGTAGAGAACACAAGGCCGAGTGAGTCCGGTCCCTGCTCCAGCTCCTGCCGCAATCGTTCAATAAAGGAAAAATTATAAACATTGTCGCTGGATACCCAGGTCACATACTTGATCGCAGGATCTTTAAACAACTCATCGAATCCCCGATTAAGGGCGTGGGATACTCCTTTGTTCTGAGGGAGTGTAACCAACTGAACGCGCGGGTCTCCCATTGCTGCGTGGAGCGCTGGCCCCACCATTTCCGGCGCTCCGTCAATAACAATGATGAAGCGAAATGCCCTGTAGCTCTGGGCTAGTACGGATGAGATCGCAGCTTGCAGATAGCCGATATCCTGTTTGTACAGTGGCATAACAATCCCCGTATCTACCATATCAATCCCCCCTGACAGACTTTCGGCTTCATGAGGATAAACCGCTCAATACCTGACTGAAGCGATCTCGATAACGCGCTTGGGTTATGTTGTACTCCCGCTCCACAGCGGGCCAATGTTTTTTGGTTCCCATTTCATCATGCCAGCGGTAGTTAACCAAGGACTCGTTCAGAAAAGGAAATGGATATCCCGCTATCATTACTCGGTACCACATATCCAGATCATGTGTGTACGGTAGCAGTTCATCAAACAAACCGATATGTGCAAACAGCTCCTTTTTAAACATAACCGTGCATCCATTAACCGGATTTCCTTGCTGAAAAAAACGGTAAAACTCCGTCATAGACGGAAACACGGCGGCTGCCTGGTAGCTTGTGACTTGGCTGTATTGATTGATGAAATTGAAATTGGTGTGGGAGATGTACGCACCGTTTTCCACCATAAAAGAAACCTGATTATTAATTTTGTCCCTATGATAGGTATCGTCGGAGCTGAGCCACGCAATATATTCCCCGCTGGCATGTCGGATACCATGATTCAGGGCGCTGGCTGTTCCACCGTTGGATTTGCCCAAATAATGTATATACGGAAGATAGGCCTGAAGCATATCAACATGTTCCGTGGACCCGTCATCGACGACAATAATCTCGAGGGGCCCATAAGTTTGCTCTAGTGCACTTTGCAAAGCCTGATCCACATAGGCACAGTTATAAAAGGGAATGACGATTGTTACTTTTGGTCTCATATCGTTCCTTCCTTTCCAGCTCGGCGGTATTGAATCATATCCTCCAGAGATTGCCCCAGCTGTATGGTCGGCTTCCAGCCCATATCCTCCAGCTCTTTCGCACGATATGCCTCGGTGGATGCTGACTCTTCCACATCCCCCCATTGTATGGGGATAGATGTTTTGGCCAGCGCAACCATACGTTCCACGATATTGCCCAGTTCCACAATGCGGCCTGTGCAGACCGAGTAAACTTGGCCTGGCACCCCCTGTTCCAATAGCACACCGTATGCGCGAACGGCATCACGAACGTCGAGGAAATCACGTTGCGCATGTCGGGAAGATACCCGGAACGGGGCAGTTTCAGTTACGGACTGCCCCTGCAGACGTTCCGTCTGAACGATATACCCCGCGAGTAATGCACAAAATCCGGTAGATGGACCCGGACCGATCAAGTTGCAAGGCTCTGCCAGCATGACGGATTGTTCGAACAGCGCGCCCCACGAGAGCGCGACTGCCTCTTGAAGGCTTTTGCTAAGGCTGTATGGATGTGTTGGATGATACGGAGCCTGCAAAGCCGTCTTTAGCCGAGAGCCCGCCACGACAATTCTAGCTTTGGGGAAAGGTCGCAGTACATCGAGCAGATACAGGGTGGACAGTACATTGGATTCCATGTATAGCAGGGGACTCTGCCAAGATTCAGGGACGGAATTTTTACCACCCAGGTGAAGCACATAATCCGGAGCAATCTGTCTAATGACTTCGCCCAGACGTTTCTTGTCGAGCAAATCACACACATAAGGCGTAATACAGTTACGGGTCTCCGCCTCTGGACTGTTATTTTCATCATCGCGAGCCAGTAAGATCAGTTCTGGGACGGAAGCGGCAGTGCGAGTCAGCGCCGCTACCTCCCAGCCGAGCTTTGCAAAATGGCGACAGGCATGCATCCCGGTATAGCCCGCCGCTCCAGTAATGACTATGACAGGCCGACGTTGTTCCGCTGTGCTTCCGTCCATTCCAGCAGCTCCTTCAGCATGATGCTGTAGTGAGGAACATCGTAGTGCAGATCGGCCCGGGTAGAACGAAGCGTCCGGTCCTGCACCGGCTCATCTTTCGGCACGATCCGAATATCCTCCCTATTCCAGATGTCTTTGAACAGCAGCAGCAAATCATGCTTGCTGATCGGTTCAGGGTGAACCAGATGAATGAGTCCGTCCAGCGGCTCATTCATCTGCACCTGTATCGCCTTCGCTAATTCCAGCGTCGTAACCCCGTTCCAAAAGACCCGGCGATACCCGTTAACGTCTCCGCTCTGCTGCAAGAACCAGTGCAGCAGACCAATGCCTCCCGGCCGAATTTCCGGCCCGATAATGGAGGTACGGATAGTCAAATGTCCTGCTGCCTTTACTTCTCCGAGTATTTTCGTCAAAGCATAGGCACTTGTCCCATCGGGTTGATCCGTCTCTTTATATAAACCTGGTACCCGATTTCCCTCGAATACGCAATCCGTGCTGATATGAATCAGTCGGGCACCAATACTGTCCGCTGTTCGCCGGAGAAGATGTGGCAGCAATCCATTGATTTGGTATGCTGCGATCTGATTCTCCCCGGCATGCTGATTCAGTACGCCTACCGCGTTAATAATAACGTCTGGCCGTACACTCCGTACCAGCTGCTCCACCATAAAGCTGTCCTTTACATCCAGCAGCAGACCGCCTTTATTTTCGGGATCACGGGTGGTGTAAAACACGTTATACCCGCTCTGGTTTTGGAAATACTTCACCAGAACATGGCCCGCCATGCCGTTACCACCCAAAATAAGCAGCTTCATTTGATGAACCCCCCGCTTTGGAGAATGCTGCGAATCTCCTCTTTGGACATCAAATTGAACTCCGAGCTAAAGCTGCTGAACGACACCGGAGGGCACTGAGTATAGCGGTCCTTTAATTGAGGAATATTCAGCGTTGGGAGAATAACCAAATATTGCTCGTCATAGACTACCGTCGTCAGGCTTTCAAAGTCACTCATCAGAATTTCATGAATTTTCTCGCCGGGACGCACACCTTTTTCTACAATTTCTACGTTTTCCACACCTGAATCCTCAATGAGCACCTCAGCCAAGTCCACAATACGGCAGGTTGGCATGGTCATAATAAAAATTTCCCCGCCGACACTTTCCACCGAGGCTTTGAACAGGAGACTGATCGCATCACGCAAGGTCAGGAAGAAGCGGGTCATGTTCATGTCTGTGATCGAAACCTTGCCCTTTTGGCGAATCTGGCTTTGGAACAGATGCACCACGCTTCCGTTTGTGCCCAAAACATTACCGCCGCGCACCGTCACGAAACGTGTATCGCTATTCAGCAGATTGGCGTAAACAATCAGTTTTTCTCCAATCGCCTTCGTCATGCCGTAAAAATTAGACGGATTTGCGGCCTTGTCAGTCGATATATAAATGACTTTCTTTACCTGATTGGCAACAGCGGCCTCGATCACGTTTTGGGTGCCTACGACATTGGTTTTGAGTGCCTCATAGGGCTGATCCTCACAGACGGGAACGTGCTTGAGCGCTGCCAAATGAAATACATAGTCCACTCCTTGACAAGCGGTAGTCAGCGCATCCTTATCCCGAATATCTCCAATACAGAAGCTGAGTCGTTCATCCTCAAACTGCCTGTTCATGGCAACCTGACTGGATTCTCCACGTGAAAAGATAATGACCTCTTTGGGGTTACGCGGCAGTAACTGGGCAACCAGCTCATGCCCCCAGGAGCCGGTACCGCCGGTAACCAAGATACGTTGGTTTTCAAACATGCCGTTTCCCTCCAAGCAGAAATTTAACTACCTTATCCGACACATCTTCCGCCAGATAGCCCGCAGGACATTGCCACTTATGGGTCATCCCGGTCATTATGGCTACCGCGTTTGCTATAACCTCGCCATCAAGACCAGACACGATATTGCTGCCGCAATCTACTGTTTCCGGCCGTTCGGTCGTCCGGCGCATCGTAACCGTCGGTACCCCCATGACACAGCATTCTTCCTGTACGGTACCACTGTCCGTCAAAGCGCAGCGGGCATGCCGCTCCAGCAGAACGAAGTCAAAAAAACCGAACGGTTCGTGAAATTCCACTAGCGGGTCAAGCTGGATCGGCGGATGGCTTGCGATTCGGGCGGCAGTGCGGGGATGAATACTGCAAATGACCCGCTGCCCGAACTGCTGGGCTACCCGGTTAAGACCATCTAAAATAGCCAGCAAATGCGGTGGATGGTCGACATTTTCAGCTCTGTGAGCAGTGACCAGGAAATATTCTCCCGGCGACAGTCCCAACTTTTTCAAAATTCCACTGTCCGATACCTCTTTCTTATAGTGCTGCATCACTTCGTAGATCGGATTTCCAGTCAGTATAATTCGTTGACTTGGAAAGCCTTCACGTAGTAGGTGCTGCTTGCTTTGCTCCGTATAAGGCATATTAATGCTAGATATTGCATCAATGACACGCCGATTCTTCTCCTCCGGCACATCCAGATCATAACAGCGGTTCCCCGCCTCCATATGCACGACCGGGTAACCCATACGTTCCGCAAGCAAGGCACATAAGGCGCTGTTCGTATCACCGAGCAATAACACATGATCAG
>NZ_WUDQ01000109.1:0-9751 GCF_009827695.1 Paenibacillus sp. OT2-17
ATTAGGGCTGAAATACGGTATGATATAGTCAAGAGCCGGAATTTATAGGCATAGCAACATGAGTCTTGGAACTGCCAAGGCTTGCGGAGGGAGAGACTGACATTGGAGTTTAAAGGAGCTATGGGTGGTATTTACCGCCTGACAGAGTGGATTACCCGACTGGCGGCTACAAATTTGTTATGGGTGTTATGTTCGTCGCCTTTTGTATTCTGCCTCATACTGAAACTACTTGTAATGAATCAGAATTTGGCTAATGAGTCTTTACAAATGAACTGGGCGATGGCTATTTTGGCACCGCTTACTTTATTTCCAGCCACATCGGCTATGTTCACAGTGGTTCGCAAATGGGTAATGGGTGATACCGATACGGGCGTGTTTCGTACCTTTTTTAAAGGGTATAAAGAGAATTATAAGCAGAGTCTGATCGGGGGTATCTTTTACACATTGCTGTTTGTCATCATGTATGTGGATTATACCGTATATATGACACAACTCAGCAACTTGCAAATCGTGGGCGTAATTATGCTTATTCTTATCATTATTTTGCTTGTGTCTATGTTTAACTTCTTTTCGATGGTGGCTCATTATCATATGTCTACCGGACAAATTATTAAAAATGCGGTTTTATTGACGCTGATTCGACCATTCCGTGTATTTTCCACCATGCTCGGCAGCGCCGTTGTTATATTTATTGGAGTCAAATATCCTGTGCTTTTCCTATTCTTCATCGGCAGCGTGGTTGCCTGGTTCGCTTTCTTTAATTTTTATGGAACATTCCTCAAAATGCAAGATCAAATGGAAAAGATGAAGCAGAAAGATGAAGATACGGCAACCATTGAAGACAAGAAAAGTGATAACCTCTAAAAATAAAACATATTTCTCCTAGCATTTACTTTCTGAGTGAGAAGCGCTATAATAAGGTCACATCCTGCGATGCACGTTACGGTCATTTGTTGTTTTGAACCAATGACAATGTCTAGGGAGATCTATACGGATGAACAGCTGAAAAGCCCTGTCAATTCCTGACAAGGGGACTTCAAAAGTTTATTCTGCGGTCACCCACCTGCTAAAGCAGGTTCAGAAGACGCTATGGTCGGACGGCATCGGCGGGTACTCCAAAGATAATGAATACACTCTGTTCATGCTTCGTGCAGAAACAGGGTGTTTTTTGTATGTAACAATGTTAAACTAAGACATGAGGTACTAAGGTCGCATACCACAGGTATGGTCGGTTAAATTTTTGTTGTTTAACGTTTTTATAAAGCGCTTGCAGCAAAAAAACCGATGTGCTGCATTATGGCAACGATTATCGTGAAGGAGGAAATGTCTTGTCGTTGAAGAGGACTCTGGTAGGGATTGTGCGCAGCCAAGAAGGTACAAGCGACCGGGTCAAGGACCCCCAAATGAAGACACGCTATTATAACTTATCGAGAGACAAGGCTTGGGAAGAAGTATCATCTATTTTGAAAAAAATTCCTGGCTACAAGGTACTCCATGAGGTAGCATCCGTAGGTGAGATTACGTTAGAGAAGCGAACGGCGTTCGGTAGAACTGTCGACATTACCGTTTCTATATTGTCCGTCTCGCCAGTTCGGAGTGCGGTGGATATTTATTCTGCTTCGCGCGGATCGCTAGGGGACTTGGGCGCGAATTACCGCATCATTTTGCAACTGTTCGCTGTGATTGACAAGAAGCTGTCCGCTCATAAGGTCGTGCAGTAATTGTAGATGTGTGAGCAGTGATGTGGCAGACAAACGTCAAAAAAGCGAGGAAGGCAACCCTTCACTCGCTTTTTTAATATTCAGTCTTGATTTAGACGAGTTTTTTCACTGCTGCAATCGCTTGCTCATAGTCAGGGTGCTCGGACATTTCGCTCAAGTATTCTACGTAAGCGATTTTATCATTTTGATCAATCACAAAAATAGCTCTATGATCCAAATGGAATTCCTTGATGAACACACCATAAGCTTCGCCGAAGGAATGATCCTTATAGTCGGACAGTGTCAATACGCGGTCGATACCGGCAGCACCGCACCAACGAGCTTGAGCGAAAGGCAGATCGACGCTGACAGTCAGCACTACGACTTGATCCCCAAGGGAATCAGCTTCCTGGTTAAAACGTCGAGTCTGTGCGTCACACACGCCTGTATCCAAAGAAGGAACAACACTGATCAATTTGACTTTGCCTGCAAAGTCTTGGAGCGTAGCTGCTTCTAGCAGGTTTTTCTGTAATTTGAAATCAGGTGCCTGATCTCCAACCTTCAGTTCAGGACCTAAGAGTGTCAAAGGATTGCCTTTAAAAGTAGCAGCTCCTGTACGTTCTTGTGCCATATGTAATAGCCTCCTTGGTTTTTAGCATTGGTTATCGTTGCCGAAATCTATTATAATCTTTTATAAAAGACATTGTCCAATTTGAATAAGGTGGAGACACCCATGAAGGAAGGATTGCCTTGATTTTTTTACGTTATGAGAACTGGAAAAGTTATTTGCGGTTTTACCCAGTAACCTGTCTGATTTTGCTCATTAATATTGTGATGTTTATTGTACTCACCGTACAGGGTGGATCGGAAAATAGTTTGACGTTGATCCGATATGGAGCTTTGATTAATGAAGCGCCATTCACTGATCAACTGTGGCGATATGTATCAGCTATGTTTTTACATGCAGGGTTTGATCATCTTCTGTTCAATTCCTTCGCCATACTCGTCTTCGCTCCTCCGCTGGAGCGTTTGCTGGGGTCCTTCCGCTATGTGTTATTGTATCTGGTCACGGGCATTGTAGGGAACATACTGTCCATCGCGCATTACAATATGATGACGGAAACGACAGTCTCTGTAGGAGCTTCAGGAGCGATTTATGGCATCTATGGAGCATTCCTATACGTTGCCCTGTTCCAGCGGTCACTGATGGATGACGCCTCGCGTAAAACGCTGTACACGCTGCTTGGGTTTGGCATCCTGTTTTCTTTCGCTGTAGCGAACATTAACTGGACCGCTCACTTCGGGGGATTGCTCAGTGGGTTTTTCTTTTATGGATTAATGATCAGATTGACTGGCCAACGCAAACGTCACTAAAGATAGTTTTACGGTAAGTTAGCAGGGGAAGAAAGAGGATGATGTTCGATTGACGTCTTCTTCCGGATGTTGAAAAACAGATTGGAGCGAATATCGGAGTGGAATTACGACAGTTGCAATACTTCATGAAGGTAGCGCAAAAAGAACATGTCACTCAGGCAGCCGAGGAGCTACATGTGGCGCAATCTGCGGTAAGTCGGCAAATTCATCAGCTTGAAGAGGAGCTGGGAGTCAATCTTTTTATGCAAAAGGGTCGCAATTTGCAGCTTACGCCAGTGGGACAACTATTTTGCAAACGGGTTGAGACGATTATAAAAGATCTAGAGCGAGCTGTTTTAGAAGTTCATGAGTTTTTGGATCCTGAGGGGGGCGAAATCCGCATCGGTTTTCAGCACAGTTTGGGGATTCATCTTATTCCTACGGTGGTGGCTGAATTCCGAAAGCGGTATCCCAATGTTAAATTCAGATTTAAACAGGGGATGTACCCGAGTTTAATTCGTGATGTGTTAGCGGGTGAGGTAGATTTGGCTTTTGTATCTCCTTTTCCGGATCGTCATGATCATGTAGAGGGGGATGTGGTGCTGACCGAGGAGTTGTTTGCTGTTCTCCCGCCCAATCATCCTTTAGCTACGGCCAAACACATTACGCTGAGTCAGCTTAAAGGAGAAAAATTCATCCTGTTCAGAGATGGATATTCGTTACGTCCGATTGTCTGGCAGGCTTGTCTGGAGGCAGGGTTTACGCCGGATATCGCTTTTGAAGGTGAAGAGACAGATACGATTCGCGGATTAGTTGCGGCTGGTATGGGAGTCAGTCTTTTGCCTGAAATGGCGTTGTTTCAGACCAACCCGCTTCAACCTGCAAGAGTGTCGATTGTTGATCCAGAGGTCACGCGAACTATTGGCTTGATTCATCGCAGAGATGACAAACTACCCTTAGTTGCAAAGTCATTCCGAACTTTTTTGTTGCAATATTTTGGCCTTAAAGGTAGTGCTGCTACTCCGAATGGAAGTGCTAAAGCGGATTTAGGGCAGTGAGTATAGCTGATTGGTTTTAGATAAAGGAAAAAGGTTGTTCCTCTTGGTGGAGGAACAACCTTTTTTGTAATACAAGCAATTAATCCCGGCTGTTAAAGATACCGATTAAGCGGATTAGTTCCAGCAAGGAAACGAGAGCTGCAGCCACATAAGTTAATGCAGCAGCATTTAATACTTTGGCTATACCCCGTTCTTCATCACTACGGATAAACCCTTCGGAAACCATAATTTCTCGGGCGCGGTTGGAAGCATTAAATTCAACCGGTAATGTAATTAATTGAAAAGCGACAGTAGCCGAGAAGAAGATGATACCCAAGCCAATCAGGTTCGTGTAGCTGAATAAGAAACCGGCAATCAGCAGAAACGGTGCAATCCCGGAAGCGAAGTTTACGATCGGAAAGATCCGGTGACGGAGTGCCAGCATGGGATAGTGCTCTTTATGCTGAATGGCATGACCAACCTCGTGACAAGCTACGGCAACTGCAGAAATGGATTTTTCATAATAAACGGGCTCGGACAGCCGTACGACTCTTTGCATTGGATCATAATGGTCAGACAACGCACCAGGTACTGGTTCAATAGGCACATCATGCAAACCATTGCGATCCAGCATATGCCGAGCTGCATCATAACCGGTCAACCCATTTTCGTTTGGGACATCAGACCATTTATTAAAAGTACCTTTTACACGGAATTGCGCCCATAAGGATAATCCGAACGCAAGAATAATCAATATATACATACCCATCATAAAGCAACCCTCCATTATTGTTCATCACTAGCCCGGGCATCTACATCATAGAACTATGCTCCAGCAGATACTTCAGAGCTTCGATACAAGCGGCGCTTTGTGGTAGTAGACCAGTAAGCAACTTGCGCGCTTGAACGGGCTTGAGCTGCCCCAGAAGAGGCTGTAGTTCATTGACTTCACGTTCCAGACGCTGCATGTGCATTTCTAGACTCGTTAATTTGTCCGTGACGTGCTCTTCCCCCGCGACCGAGTTCCATTTAATCAGTGTCTGTCTGATTTCCTCGAGGCTATATTTCTCTTGTTTCATTTGGTTAATACGTTCAAGCCTGTTTAAGGTTTCATCATTATAAAGCCGATAATTTTTCAATGATCGTTCTTCAGGTGTGATTAAACCAAGCTTTGTGTAATAATCAATAGTTCGTTCGCTGACACCAGCCGCCTTGGCTAGCTCACCAATTCGATACAGCTTCATATCCCCATCTGTCTTCACCTCGCGCTCTTCGTTCAACCTTCAATATTAGCATTTGCAAACGGAGTGTTTATAAAGAATATTTTACATGATTCCCAACCATACAGTCAAACGTCATGCTTTTTTTCGGACAGAAACAAGCTACTTTTATAGTTAGTAAATGTGACATGGATTGTTTGGGACCATATTTTTTTAACATAATAAAAAAAATCTTGTCAACTTTCATGTATTCTGATTATAATGACAATAAGAATTTCACGAAATGTAAAGAAACTTAACATTCGAGGGAGTGGGCTTCATGAGAAAAAAGTGGTTAGTTGTATTATTGGCCATGCTGACAGTATTAGCTTTTCCGGTAGGTGCGTTTGCTGCTGACGGTCCGACAAATATTCAACTTCAAGCTGGGCTAAACACGGCCTTTACGTTCTTGGCATTTATACTTGTATTTTTTATGCAAGCGGGATTTGCATTGCTGGAGGCAGGCTCGACACGAATGAAGAATGCGGGCCATGTCGCTGGTAAAACGATTCTCACCACGGGTGTTGCGGCTTTGTCCTTCTGGGCACTTGGATTTGGATTCGGCTTTGGTAATGATGGCGGCAACGGATTTATGGGACTGACGGGTTTCTTCATGAGTGGTACGGATGCTGCAGTATCGTTTGATGCTCTTTCAGGTCTGGACGTTCCGATTACAATTATGTTTTTGTTCCACTTTGCTTTCGCTGCGGTATCACTTTCTATCGCATGCGGGGGGATGGCAGAGCGTGCAAAATTAAGTGTATACATTATCTTCGGTATTTTATTCTCCATCGTAATCTATCCGGTTGTAGCTCACTGGGTGTGGGGCGGCGGATGGCTTGGTAAGTTGGGAATGCAGGATTATGCCGGTTCGACGGTAGTCCATTTGACAGGCGCTACGGCGGCACTCGTCGCTACACTGCTGCTCAAACCGCGTCTGGGCAAGTTCAATAAAGATGGCAAGCCGAACATTATCCCTGGTCATAATCAGGTGTACTCTATCTTGGGTGTTATTATTCTCTGGTTTGGTTGGTTTGGATTTAACCCAGGTAGTGCTGTATCGGCTATGAACGACGGATTCTTTGGATATGTGGCCTTGACTACCAATATTGCTGCTGCGGCAGGTGGAGTTTTCGCTTTGCTCGTATCCTGGATGGTATACGGAAAGGCAGATATTCCTGCTATGTTAAATGGTGTGCTGGCGGCTTTGGTTGCCATTACTGGTTCTTGTGCCTTTGTAGCACCTTGGGCGGCACTGGTCATTGGTGCAGTTGCAGGGATCGTCACTTTCTTCACAGCGCAATGGTTTGAGCGTGCAAGAGTAGATGACCCGGTATATGCTTTCTCCGTGCATGGTGTTGCAGGGATGTGGGGCGCAGTGTCCACAGGGTTGTTCGCTACTCCTGAGCTTGTAAAAATAACAGGTGTAGGTCAAGCGGGTCTGTTCTATGGTGGTGGATTTACCCAATTAGGAGTACAGCTGCTTGGACTGATTGGCACCTTGGCTTTCGTGTTCGTCATTTCCTTCATTATTCTGGGTGCGATGAAAGCAATTATGGGTATTCGCGTTACGGAAGAGGAAGAAACAATGGGACTGGATATCAGTGAACACGGTACGTACGGCTATCCTGAGCAAATGAAGTTGGTTGCTGAGGCTGAAAAGCGTTCTGGAATTGTGAACTAATATGTAAAATATAAAGAACCAGTATGGATGAGCGGAGGAGATGGAAGTATGGAACTGCAAAATATGGCCCCTTGGGTGAGTTCCGCCGAAGCGATAGATCATGCAGATACACCTGAATCGCTAAGGCAGGCCAGGGTCGACTCTCAAAAATGGCTGCTGGCTTCCCAAGCCTCCGCTCCGTTATCAGACTGGTTACGAACGGCGAATGAAATGCATGACCGCATCGCGGCCAGAGCTGTACAAATGTGCGAAAAAGGGATGGTTGAGGATGGCTTCGGCCCTCCTCCCGTCCCTTACGCATTTATAGCCTTCGGAAGCATGGGGCGCTCGGAATCGACGCTGTGGAGTGACCAGGATAACGGTATGATTATCAGTGACACAATATCTGCTGACAAAGAATTGTATTTTAGAGAGTTTGGTCGCAGAGTGTCTGCGATGTTAGAGTATTTGGGATATCCCAAATGTGAAGGGAAAGTAATGTGCTCGGAGCCGTTGTGGCGTCAAACATTGTCTGGATGGCAAAAACAGCTAACGAAATGGTCGGATGATTTTGCTTGGGAGCCGATCCGTTATCTGATTATCTCGTCTGATATGAGGCATATCGCTGGAGATGAGCGACTATCTGCAAACTGGAAACGAAGTTTTTATGAGTTGTTCCGAAAACATCCTGATTTACCCTCGGCGGTACTTAGGAACACAGTGAGGCATAAAGCGACACTTAATATTTTAGGTCAGATCGTTACCGAGCGCTTCGGTGAGCATGCGGGCGATTTTGATGTGAAATACGGATTGTACATTCCACTGGTGAACGCAGTCCGTTTTTTGGCGTTGCAACATGGTGTAGAGGAAACCTCCACCTTCAAAAGGCTCAGTCGTCTCGCATCACTGGAAGCGGCACCGTTGCCTTTACTCGATGCTTGCGAGCGAGCCTTTCGGATTGCGCTTCAGCTACGAATGGCTACGCCAGTGAAAGAGAATGATGGATTGCTGGTCAGCAATGGCTACCTGGCTGTAAAGCCGCTGAAACAAGGTAAAGGCTGGCATGAGTTGCGCGAGGCGCTTTCGACGGTACGACGGCTGCATCGTGCGTTGCAAAGGCAGTTGCGATTTATGGAAGGGAGAAGGTCATGAAGGAACCGGCGCAGGGAAGTGGCTTCTGGAGCGCTCTCCGCAGAGGAGGAGTACCGTCTGCGATCGCATCTGTAATGGGGGCTCCTACGGCTCAGCAGATGGCGTTTATTCGCTCCTTAACCCGGGAGCAACGGCGCTCTGAAGTATTGCGGACCCCGCTGGATCGTTTGGAGACGGTAGTTTTTGATCTGGAGACAACGGGATTTTCAGCACAGCATGGAGATGAGATTTTATCGTTCGGGGCGATTCGGGTTGTCGGGGACATGATTATGGAAAAAGAGCAGTTTTATACGCTTGTTAATCCACGGACTGTGATTCCTGAGCACATTACCGAGCTAACTGGGATTACCCGGGAAATGACGGATCAAGCTCCACCACTTATGAATGGACTGCACGACTTTATGTCCTTTGTAGGTGGGCGAGTACTTGTAGCACATGCTAGCGCTCATGATAAGGCCTTTTTGAATGCTGCGTTATGGAAAACATCTAAAGTCCAATTGACTCATCGTGTTCTGGATACGATGATGCTTGCCAAATGGCTCGAGCCACAGCAACATCAAACCTACAGTTTGGATGAATTGTTGGCCTACCAATCCATTCCGATTGAAGGGCGGCACCATGCGTTAGAGGATGCGAAAATGACGGCTAAGCTGTGGGTTGCGTATGTTCAGGAAATGCTGAAACGTAACGTGACCAATTTGGCAGATGTCTACGCGCATTTAAGTCATGCCTGATTCAGTACAAGGCATAGCATTCATATACACATAAAAACAGCAAGTTCGCGATTTCGTGGGTTTGCTGTTTTTTTTGCGTCCTGTTCAGATTTAGAAGGTTAGAGGTGGGAACAGTATGGGCATCCTATGGAGAAGGTAAGGGTCATTTAGATGAAAGACAGGTGATAAGACGTGAAAAGATTTCTTTTCATCAGAGCGATGGTTATGCTGGTTGTGATTGGGGCTTCATGGGGAGTTATTGCAAACACAACTTATGCAGCAAGCCTGTCCATAAAAAATGTACCATTAAAAGAGGAATATGGTAGAGAAAGACTTGGAGCTGAGAAAGAGGTAGAGGCTGAAACACATGCGGTAGAGGTAATGAAAAAGATAAAACCTGGGCAACGGCTTCCTTCTATGATTTTAAAGGGGTTAAATGGCAAGTCCTACGATGTAGGGGCTACGCGCAATAAAGCTTTGGTTATTAGTTTTTGGGCTTCGTGGTGCGACCCGTGCCGATCAGAAGCACCTATGCTGAATGAGTTGTATAGTAAGTACAAAGATGATGTGGATGTTTATGGTATCAATGTAACTCGCTATGATCGATTGGAGGATGTACAGAAGTTTTCCCGCTCTTTGGATCTCCAATTTCCCATTTTACTTGATGAGCAAGGAGCATTGTTTGAACGATTTGGAGGGGTGGCTTTTCCGACCCATGTACTGGTTGATCATCATGGACAGGTCCGCGAAATCATAATCGGCATGCTCAGTGAGCAGGAGTTGGAACGCAAAATAGAAACTCTTGAAAAAAAGAAGGTGTCTTTGGGAGCCGAGTTGACCCCAAAGACACCTTCTAAGCTCATGCGAGCACCTG